>NZ_CAWUDO010000020.1:0-105223 GCF_963920935.1 Nostoc sp. CCY 9925
GTTGAAGATTTGCGCCTGTGAGGTTTGCTTGTTGAAGATTTGCGCCTGTGAGGTTCGCTTGTTGAAGATTTGCGCCTGCGAAATTCGCCCCGATTAATTCCGCATTGGATAAATTTGTTTGCTCAAGATTTATTTGGGTTAACGTCACTTGCAATAAAGAGGCTGCTGATAGGTTGAGTCCTGCCAGAGACTTGATTCGGGTTATGAAGGCACTTTTGTGCAAAACAGTTGTCCTAGCAATCAGCACACTTAACGCCTCTGGATTGAATTCTGTCAAATTGACTGGATTGCCACAAGGCCAAAAAGGAATTTTTGTTTCCCGATGGCAAGCACAAAGCAATAAAAACACATTCAGTCCGACAGCAGCATTTACCTGCTCAACATTCACAGGGTTTTGTAGTGCGTAAAAATTAGTTAAAGCTTTGTGTGCGATTCCCTCATCTAACCAACGCCCTTGACAGTAACCACGCCAGAAAGATAAAAGGCGTTGAAACAAAACTTCAAAAGAAAACCGAGCCTTTTGCTCTTTGCGTAATCCCTCGATCGCCAGTTCTTCAATTTCCTGACTAACAATCCCATAACCCAGTAAATTATAAATATGTTGGGCTACACTACCGGGAGAATCAAGCACAAAACTAACTGTCCCATAACCCTCATCTTGGTACTGAGTCAACAATTTCAACTCACCAGCAATAGCTTCCGCACAAAGATATTCTCCCAACTTAATATACGAAAACTCAACCAAATTCCTTTGCGTTTTTGCGCGGCAGTCGCTATAACGGGGGGAACCCCCGCAACGCGCTGCCTTGGCTTTGCATGAACTTTCTAAATCCCTAACTTCAAAATAAAACCCCGGTAAATTCTTCCATTCCTCATAGATTTGATAACGCTGTGATTGTAGAATCTTCAGAGCGATCGCTTGCATCTGCTCAAGTAAATCTTCGGCATGGCGATCGTCGAGTAAATTAGCGATCGCTTCTGGAGTCCGGTGAATATGAGCAAATCCCGATCGCAACAGCATTGTCTTCATGCCACCAGTTAGCGGATAGCCTAACAACCAACGACTCAAGCGATGATGAATTTCCCATAACAAAGCAGCCTTGGTATCTAATTGCAATAACTCATCATCTAACAAGCCCTCACGGTGCAAAATACCCAATAAATGCAGCATTAAAGGTTGGCGGATAAAAACAGATAATTCTGGAAACTTTGATTTTCCAAACAACCCCGCTTGTTTTAAAAACGTAAAGAAATTTTGAGCAATAGGCAACAATTGTACTTTTGTCCACTGCTGAAACCATTGTTTGAGTTCTTCCACATCAAACGGTTGGATAGCAATTCGCTTAAATAAAACCAATACTTCTCGATCAATTTCCTGCAACGCCTTTGACCGACTTGTTAACACAATTTTGTGGCGATGCTGAGACTGAAAATTTAGCAATTGCTGAATAAAAATTGCTTTTGCTCTTATACCCTGAGCAGAAGGGGGTAGTTCATCCAGTCCATCCAGCAACAACAAACAGCGAGGATTTTCTTGTTCAAACCAAGTTGAAAGATTAACAGGAAAAGCCGAATTAAGAGTTTCAGTAAAAGTTTTACCGTATGTTACGTCTCGCAATCTAATTAGTATTGGCATCCAATCAGGGTAAAATTTTTCTGCTATTTCTGCCGCCCATAGTTGGCAAAAACTAGTTTTTCCATAACTAGGTTCTGACTCAACAACAGCGATGGTTTCTAAATCAGCTAGCTGTTGTTGTGTCCATGTTTTTAAATCAACTGGCGTCAGAGTTTTTTTATCCTGCTCAGAAATACTTTCTCCTACTATTAAGCCTTTTTGTGATAAGTAGATATCTTTCAGAGCAAAAGATTCTGTAAGCAATGGGATGCTCAAATTTTTAATCAAACTTGCCCGGTAATGTTCTCGGTGCAAGTCAATTTTATCGCTCACCGTAGAGCCAACTGATGAAATCCCCAATCGGACAAATTTTTGCAGTTGGGCTAAAGGGGCAGCATTTTGGGTAACTACTACCAGTAAATGACCAGGAAATGAGTTCAGCAAACGCTGTGTTATGAGTTTAGCTTCAGCTTCCTCTGCACCATTGGCCACCAACCAAGCTATAGCAGCATTATTTATTTGTTGTACCAGTAATGAGTCCGCAAGCAAAGACAGTGCTTGTTCAGCTTGAGTATCAGTCAATTTACCAGGACTGAGAGTTTTCAGTAATCCTTGCAGTTGAGGATCTTGAAGGATGTTTGGTTGAGTAGGTATTCTTGCTCGGTCTAGCCACGGTCTTTGTAGGCTTGATTCCTGCTTTAAAATTGCTTGCAAAGCTTCGAGATAAGCAATTTGAAAGGCTAGCCATGTGCCTTCGTTACGTTTTAAAGGTTTTTTTTGGCTGAGACTACGCAACAAGTTTGCTGTCAACTCGGAAATAACCCTGATTTCTTGGCAAACAACAGTTAAGGGTAGTTCTAAAATCTCTACCAAAGTACAGATATCAAAAGGCATTAGACTTTTGACTTCCATATCCTGAACAATACGGTAGGCAATACCCGCCAATTGTCCCGCAGAAAATCCGCTGATTCCATTGATTGCGATATTATGTTCTGCCAACCAGTGCCTAATACTCAGGTTCATTTAATTACACGCCCAAGGCTGCTATGGCAATTATGATCGATTTATTCAGTTTGCGAAAACAAGTCACAATGAGTAAGGCAAAGTTTTGTATCAAAAGTGTTTTTAATGTGTAAAAAACAGTACTTGTATAATTGAGCAGACTATGAGCGATCGCCCTTTAAAATTACTGTTAATCGACCAAGACCCAATTTTTCGTCTGGGATTACGGGTAGCTCTAGAAGCAATTCCTGACCTGCAAGTTACAGCAGCAGTAGAAAGTTATACAGCTACCTTGCAGATTTTAGTAGAAATTGCCGAACAAGACCCTAACCAAGTGAATTTGGTAGTTTTGGAATTAGGTAATGGTCGCTCTACCACTAGTCAGCAGCTAGGATTGCAATTCTGTCGGCAACTGAGAGCCTTGTACCCCAACCTGCCAATTTTCCTCCTCAGTTCTGTTCAACAGCAAGGATTACTATTAGCTGCCAAATCCATTGGTGTAAATGGCTACTCTCCCAAAGGCACGCCTCTTTCTGAGCTAGTCATCGCCATGCAACAAGTTGCAGCTGGTGGTTCCTATTGGTTTGACCAAACCCAGGCAATAATAACGGGAACATCCTGCACAGACGCGATGAATCGCGTCTCTACCTCCTCCCCACTCCCTTTCTTCAAGCTGCGAAATAATTTACGTTTGTCAGGAATTGATTACATTAACGCTACCTTAGCGGCAGTAACAGCACAATTACAAGTACCTGGAATACCAGTATTAGATCAGGCAATTCTGGCTGGGCAGCGAAGAGAACTGCTGGCAGCTCGTTGGTTACTCAATCAGTTGCTGGTTTCGCCACAAGAAAGGCAAGAAGACAATATTCCGGTTGATGATGAGCCGTATGTGAGTTCTTCATTGAGTAGTGCCATTCAACAAACCCGAATGCCGCCACCTCTGCTCACTACAGCAGCGTTACAATCTGCTTTGTTTACATCTTGCGTTACTAAACTTCAATTTGCTTTAACAAATGTAACAGATACACCTTTAGAAATTGACATTTTGCGCGAACAAAAAAAGCGGGAATTACTTTATTTGATTCTGCAAAAGCTGGCTCAACAATTGGATGAATTGCGGGCTTCTGAAATTGAGATCGATCAATTATCTGGAGTACAAAACACCCTAACAAGAGATTTATGGCAAGCAGCAGTAACAGATTTTTTTGGTAAATTTTCTGTAATTAAATCAGGTAAACAAAATATAGAAATTGTAAATGTCCTGCTGCAAAATACCCAGGTTGTGCAGACAGAAATTCTCAATAAAATTCCCTTAGTTTTTGAATTGTATAGTTATCTGCTATTTCAAACAGAAATGTACATTAATAATGCTTCCTATCCAGCTGTCAGCCTTGAAGCAAAAACCCAAGCATCAATGATTTTAGAGAACTTTTTGATTCAGGTAGCAAATGGAGTTGTGCAACCATTACTCAATTCCTTAGCAGATGTAGAAATGATTAAGCAAAATTTTTATGGTAGCCGATTAATTTCCACAAGAGAAATTGAAAGATTTAGAAACGAATTGTCATGGAAATATCGTTATAATAATTATATAAATGAAGCTCAAGCAATTTTTGAAAGTCGCTACGAAATATTTGTAATTGCGCCTCGCGGCATTGCTAAAACTTCAATTTATGCCCCCCGAAACCAGGAATTAGCAAAACTTTCTAATATTCCTTTATTCGTCACACTGATTCTAGAATTTAGTGATGCGATCGCACCGCGTTTAAAATCACTATTAGCCTTTTTCGGTAGCGGTATTGTCTTCATTTTGACCCAAATAATAGGTCGTGGTTTAGGTTTAATCGGTCGTGGTATTCTCCAAGGTATTGGTAGCGTTTCCTTAATAGAAAAGAACTTTAAACGAAAATAGCGATCAAAGTGAAGGGGATGACGCTTAACTGATGACTAACTGACTAATGACTAATGACTGATGACAAACAACGATATTATCGGGTTAGTAATTTCTTACGTATACGCAACTAGTCTACTTGCTGTTGGTGAGGGACTACGTAAGCTGTTTGGTGTCAAGCCGGATTTGACTCGTAAGGTAATCCATGTTGGTGCGGGAATGTGGGTTTTCGGTGTCCTGCTGCTGTTTAATCGCTGGGAAATCGGAATTATACCTTTTGCTACGTTTATCGCACTGAATTATCTGTTCTATCGCTACCGGGTCATTGGTGCAATGGATACCGAAGATAGTTCACCTGGTACAGTTTATTTCGCTATTTCCGTGACATTACTGTTTGGGTTGCTGTGGCGGCCAAGTGGCCCTGTAGATAACGTCCCAATTGCTGTAGCTGCTGTAATGGCTATGACTTGGGGTGATGCACTAGCGGCCTTAATCGGTAGGCGCTTTGGACAGCATAAATACCAAGTAGGTAATTCTGTGCGTTCTTGGGAAGGTTCAGCAGCGATGTTTGTAGCCAGTACAGCAGCGATTTTCTTGGTGCTATTGCTACTTCCTGCTTCGTCCCTTAGCCCCCTAGCAATGCCTTTGAGTTTAGGATGGGCTTTATTGACAGCGATCGCAACTGCTACTTTTGCGACTCTGGCTGAAGCAGTCTCACCCCACGGCACCGATAACCTCAGCGTACCATTGGTAGCAGCAGCAGTAGTTTGGGCAATAATGCAATTGTTATTTTAAGCATTTTATACATAACACCAAATATACAAGGAGTTAATTTTTAGGAAGCTAAAGGTTTAACTATAGATTCAATTGCGCCAGAGCCTATAGAACAAATTTGCTCGGCTTGATAATACTGGTAATTGATAATGCGGTGTCGATGTTTCTCAAGTTAAACGCAGAAATTCTCAGCTTGTTTAAGTTTACAGCCAGCAAAGGTTGTGATCGCACGAGCGTATTCAATTAAAAGTTGGTTTTCTTCTTCAGTCATGACAGTTCCCATTTAAACGATCGCATGGATTATTCCTTTACCTTCTCATGCTTTATTTACCTTTTTTGGAGGAATAAAAACTGTGATGCTCCCTGATAAATTTGAGCGCAGTTTCGGAATTTTTTCTCCAATTAAAAAATTTTAATAAAGCAGGAGTTGATTATAGTATTTTTATGAATTTTTAGTTGTGAATAATTATGTATATCTGCAATAGTTTTTTTTTGTTATCAAATAAATTAAGAATATTGACACAGCATATTGCTATTCATACTACTGTGTTGTAATATCTAAACGTCAAGCTAAAAAGCATTGTTTAACATATAAACACTTGCTTTTTAGCACTGCGATATCATCGATTGATCCAAAAGCACGTCAAACTTAAATAATCATTTAGGTAAAGGCAGAAAAACGACCCAAGATTTGTTTATCAAAATAGAATACATGCGCTAATTCGTCAGAATTCAGTATGAATTGGAGTCCAGCTGGCGGATGAATAAATAGTTAAACACCACACTAAATCGAAAATTTAGTGGTCTTCAATTAGTGCGCTGCTTCGCCACACGCTATTGTTCTGAATTCTGAGTTCTTTTCAATAGTAGTTATGTGTGGTTGCTTTTTTGGATTATGCAACTACACTCTATAGGTTATATGAGTGCAGAATTTGCATTTATAGGATTCCTATTTAATTGCGTGAAAAAAATTCAGTACAACTCTGAAAAACCGTCTTTCATGTTCCCTGTTCTCTACCTATCGCGCTTCGTGCACCACGCAAGTAAGTTCAGAAATTGAATCGGATTGCTGTATTAAGTGGACAGAATTTGAGGTAATAATCAGCATTAATCCTGATAAAAGACCTCATTTGATAGCTAAATGTAAACTGGAAAAACCCTCGCAATAAAAGGGTTTGAGAACTAAATTTTTTTACCAAAGGAGACTAAAATCATGCCTTTAACAGTTACTAGTCCAGCAGAGATAAAAGCTTTGTACGATGCTGGGGCTGAACATGTTATCCCCAAAGAGGACGCATCAAAGGAGCTATTAAGACTAGCAACAGCAAGTAGCGAGTTTGAAGGAGGGCGGGACGAGATTGGACTGGTACTAGATACCGAGGCGATTCTTCAGATTAAGCGATATGAGAAAAGAGGGCTAGCTTTACCTAAAACAGAAGGGGAAGTTCATACCTATTTAGGGGGCGAATCGGATATTCCAGGACTGACTAATGCAGAATTGCTGGCCACTTTCCTTGACATTAGAACCAATGCTGGGAATTGGTCGCCACTGGAATATGGGATTATACAGACAGCAGCACAACTGGATGTTTTTGCTATTCAAGTAAACTCTCAAGGAGGAAAAGCTTCTGATTTTCTCTTGGAAATATTATTAACATATTCAGAATTGATGGACATCGATCCCGATAGGTTAAGCGACGAAGATTATATGCGAGAAGTTCTGGAGAGCCTTGATGCTGAGGCTGACGTTGCCAAAGAACAAGCTACCAAGCTCGCACTAACTAAGGGGATTATAGACAATTTGGCTAAGAAAACAGAAGAATATTACAAAGAAACCCAGAATTTATTAGAAAACATCAAAACCTTTAAAGACGAACTAACTAACTGTTCGGATCAAGTTAAGGGCAAAGAAGAATTATTGCAACAACTGAATATTGATGAACAATTAGAACGAAAAAAAGAGGAGCTAGACGCTAAAAAGGCAAGGCTAAAAGATTTAAATGCTCAATACAATAAGCTTGTAGGTTTAGCGTTTACTGGAGCGCCAGGCGGTGTAATTGGACTGGCAATTACAGGTACTATTTTTGGCAAACAAGCAGCAGATACCCGAAAACAAATCAAGGAAGTTGAAGCAGAAATTAGAGAGTTAGAAAAGGAAATTGACAAACTTTCTCGATTAGTCAACGTAATTACTAGCTTAGATAGTAAGTTGGTAGGGTTATACACCGTAATGATTCAAGCCGAAAAAGGGGTAATGCAATTAGTAACAATTTGGACAACTATAAATGAATTATTGAAAGCTGCATCTTCAGAAGCCGCCGGAGTTATGACTGCTCCTGATGTCTTGACGCTTTGGATCAGTTTTGATGCGATGATCAATCCCTGGGAAGAAGTGGGAAAAAATGCAGCAATAGTCAACAAACAATTCCAAGATGCCCTGGATCAATGGGCGCAAGAGAATTGATAAACAGGATCATCCAAAGTCTGTAAATAAAGAGCATTTGTCCTCTAGTATTGACGGGTTAAGTTTAGCACCAATGGGATTTACGCAAATCTAACGTATTTTCGTACCGAAGCAATCTCAAAGCCTTGATTTTCGTGGCGAGTGCGTAAATCCCAACCAAATTAAAGGTTTTTAAAATCAAATCCAAACCCCAAAACAAAGGAAAAATTTGATCATGAATAGAAGAAATTTTGCCATGAGTCCCATGCCAGATGTAAGTTTTGCGGTCATGGAAACAAGTAAAAATACTATCAGATCTGCTTTTCAAAAGTTGGAACAGACTGAATATGATGGGTTCAAGGAAACTTGTGAAGCAATTTACAATCGCGTTAACAAAACCTTTGAACTAGCAACACAGTCAAAAATAGCAGTAAGAATCCAACTAACGCAAACGGCAAACACACTTGAGAATTACAACAAGCTGATCAAAGCAGCACAGCCAGAATCTGAACAGATTAAAAGACTGCGACAGGACGGGGATAACAAGCTTAATTCAGCAAGAGATGAAATAAACTTGAAGTCTGAAGAATTGGAAAGAGAAGCATCAAATATTAAGTTTTTGAACTTTGAAAACCTGGTAGATGAAGTCAAAAAATTAAATAAACAACTGGAAGAAACTATAAATCCAAATATTGAGAAGTATGAAGCAAAAAAAGCTCAAGCAGAACAAGATTATGCCGATATTTCGGCAGCGATGAAAGTGTTTGAAGATCGTAATCTTTTTGAATTTATTTCTGAGACTATTCCTACTCCAGAGGAACTAAGTAAAATACTAAAAGTTGGGATGGAAAGCCCAGAATTAGCTGCTGTCATAGCAGGGCTTGAAGTCTATAAAAAATTAACCCATGAGATAGGAGAGGGTTTTAGCTACGTACAAATGAAAAAGGCAAGGGATTATACCTATGAGCAAATACAGACTTATACACGAGAACTAGAAACCCTGAATCAAAGAAAGGGTAAAATCGAAATCAAGCTGAAAGATTTGGAAAATATTAGCATCATTGAAAGCGAAAGGTTTACATTCACAGAACAAGTAAAAAATTTAGCAACTACTTATGACTATTTTATCCAAGATATTAACTCAACGTTAGCAGCAATGGGAGTGTACGAGAACTATGACAATATGCTCGAACTACTGAATGAAATGGTGGCTCATATCGACAATTTGTAAATTTTATAGAACTTGAGCCAATTTGATTTTTTGTTTCAAAAGAAGGCATCTCAAGGCTTTGATTAGCTGATAAAAAAGGCAATACTAAATCTATTAAGTCTTGCGTTTATTCCTGGCTTCGGTCTTATTTGACAATAAGTTAGGACTTTAAGCACTCGCCAAGAAAATCAAGGCTTTGAGATTGCTTTTCTACAAAACACTACGCAAACCCATCGCAATAACGAAAACACGTTTGGTTTGCATAATTTCTGTGAGTCAATAATAAATTGATGAGGAAAAAATTCGATGAAAAAAGCTAGTAGCGTTTTTACAGTTGAAGACTTATTAAAAATCAAAGAATATTCCAGAGTAGCAGTGCTTATGCCTGTTTACAAAGAAGATGTCATAAGCTGTTTAGGGTACAATCATTCACCCATAGAAGCCCTTAGCCCTGAAAGTTTTTTAGAATTGTTTGAGAATATCAATAATAATGGCAGGCATTGGAACGAAGTCGAAAAAACTTTTAAAGAGCGCTTAGAAGTCATGCTGCGTATTCACAACGCCCATGATGGTGATGTTGATAGAATGCTGCAAGAGTTGGACGAGATGATTAAAAATGAAAAAGTAGGAGATATGACTCCTATTGCTGATGGCATCAGAAGTATTTGGGTAGATTTGTGGTATGAAACAGACTACAACAAATACGCCACCCAGACACTGGAACGGTTTAGAAAAGACATGATGGAACTAAGTGGCGATATACAACTCAAAATCGACCTTGCTGAAAATATCAAAAATGTTGATATTAAACACTTTTTATTTAACCTCGAAGATGAGTTTCGCTTAATCATAGCTTTTTCCATAGAGGCAGAAGCTGGTTCTCAGGCATTATGGACTCAGTGGAGCCTTCTGACAGCAGAACTGGAAGCTGCAAAAGATACGGCTAGCAAAGTTTCTCAACAAAGCGAACTCGTTGAGCTATATGTGGCTTTGATAGATATTAATGGTATGTTAGAAGAAAGCTATAAGGAAACTCAATATATGTCAGATTGCTTCGCTAATGCTGACAGTCGCTATGAAAATGAGTATCCACAGAGAATAGCTCCATTAGGGAGTTATATTAAAGATTCCAAAGATGTCACATTGATTGTTAGCGCCCAATGTCAAAAAGCTGATGGCAATTGGAATCCGTCAAAAATTGAACTATTTAATTTCCATCCACTAATGAATCTCATTTCTAATCAAAATGGTGAATTAAAATTGCAGGACGAGGGCGATTGGAGCAATCCCCATGATGGCTATTGCTATTACCCAGCAGGTAGTTATAGGAAAAGTTCTAAAAATATAGAATTATTACTCACGGCACAATGTAAAACTAGCGCTGGTAATTATCAATACAGTACATTTCCATTGACGAACGAATTTATTATTAAGTTAAAAAATGATAATGGGGTTTTAAAAAAAGAAACTTAATCTAAAAAAACTGTGATGGATATAATTAGGGCTTGCTAAAAAAGACACAAAAAGCATGAATAATGAATTTATTATCTCTTTGTTGTCTCCCACTACTTATGAACTTCAAATTAGTGTCACAATTCTTCGCTCTTATTTATTCTTGCTGATAAAATAAAAACTGGGATGCACCCGCGCCACAGTCGCAGCATTAGCATTCAACCGAGCCAGGATAATGAATATTCGTGCTGCCGATAGAGAAATTGGACGGCATCCACCGCCTTTTGACCCAATTCAAAGTTGAGAGTTTAATGTGTTGTTAATATTATTGCTAAAACTGCGATCGCTACAAGTCCTATAATTTTTTTCATTCCCCAAAGCTGCTCTCTTACATGCCCAATAATTCACAAATTCCAATTGCGGCGAAAATGGAAGAAGCCTTCCAAAAATTCTTCCAAAGGGATGTTAGTATTTAACTTTTGTTTCCTCCACTCTCTGACAATTTGCTCCACAATTTCTGAGAAACTTAGATAGATGGGAGAGAAATTTACTAAATCTTTGATTTTAATTTTTTCAGACATAGCCAAAGCAATCAAATTAATTAATTCTCCAGCTTCTGCACCTAATATTGAAGCTCCTAAAATTTCGCCATTGCGTAGCACAATTAATTTACATATACCGGTGGTTTCATCCCGGAGTTGGGCTGCTGCCACTTGTTTAAAATATTTTCGTAAAACTAAAAATTCATCTCGACGAAATTGGTGTTTTGCCTGTGCCTCAGTCAAACCCACTTGCGCCATCACGGGCACTGAAAATATTCCCCAAGGAATACAGCGATAATTTACTCGTAATCTGGGGAAAAATAGTGCATTTTCCAGAGCAATTTTGGCTTCATAATGAGCGATATTTGTAAAGTCGTAACCACCAATGACATCACCACAAGCATAAATGCGGTGATTGGTGGTTTGTAGTTTATTATTTACCACTAAACGACGCCCATGCCATTTCACGCCTACCGTTGCCAAATTTAAAGATTCAAGATTTGGCTGTTGTCCGGTAGCCACTAAAATTTCATCAGTTTCAATGGCTTTATCTCCTGCCTGAAGCCACTTTTTATCATCAATGCGCCTGACTTGAGTTACTGGTTTTTCGGTGAGGACGCGTACACCTTCAACTTCCAACTGTGCTTGGAGCAGTATGGCTATTTCAGGGTCAATATGAGGTAAAACATAGGAATACTTGACTACCAGTGTTACATTGCAACCGAACCGCGCTAGAGTTTGAGCGATTTCAATACTTTGGGGAACCCCGCCAATAATTACCCAATTTTTGGGTAAGGCCGTTTTGTTTAGGCACTGCCAAATATTAGCTAGTGTCAAGTAACCCGTAGCTTCTAATCCTTCAATTTCCGGAATTTCCGGACGCGAACCACTAGCTAGCAAATAGGTGCGTGCGCGTAATAAACGATTGTTAACAACAAAAGCCAGTTGTGCTGAGGACTCAAATTGCCCAGCACCAACGATGACATCGACTCCCTGCGCGGCTAGGATGGCTGGAGAATGTTGTTCTTCAAGATTTGAGGCAACAGCTTGAGCATAAAGCATCGCTTCCTCCCATGCCAGAGATATGTGGCATTTTTCTGAGGTATCAGCGTGTGTAGCATGAATACCAAAACCAGCAGCATTACGCAATTTTTGGGCCAGTTTAGCAATTTCACTGAGAGCGTAATGATTAATAAACCCATAGTCTACTTCGGGTTGTACCAAGGCAACTGTAGCACGTAGTTGGCTGGCAGCAAGGGCAGCGTGGTATCCGGCAAGACTGCCACCAATAATTACGACATCGTAATCAATAGTCATTTGTTATTTGGGCATTGGGCATTGGGCATGGGGCATTGGAGGTGTGGGAGGTGTGGGAGGTGTGGGAAGCTTTTTTATATTCTCCCCACACTCCCCCATCCCCCTTATCTTCCCCACTCACTCACAGCTGTGAGTAGGTGTTGGTTATCGGACTCTTCACGTACAGCAACCCGGAAAAAGCGATCGCCTAGTTCTTTAAAGCTAAGGCAATCGCGGATTAAAATCTGATGGTGCTTGAGTAATGCTTGCTGTAACTGCGAAGTAGATTTTTCAGACTCAACCAGTAAAAAGTTAACAGCACTCGCTTGGGGTTGCAATCCGGGAATTTTAGCTAAACCCTGAAAGAGTTGTTTTCGTGCAGGTGGTAGCCATGTCCAGGTTTGCTGTTGAAACTCCCTATCCTGGAGTGCCGCAATTGCCGCTGCTACCGCTAGCGTGTTTACAGGCCAGGGGTCGCGCCATAGCTGCCACTTAGACAGGCTGTCGGGGTGAGCGATCGCATATCCCAATCTCAGTCCTGGGAGAGTGTAAAATTTTGTCAGCGATCGCAATACTACTAAATTCGCATATTCCTGCACCACCGGAATTAAGCTTTGTTCCTCATTGGGTGGTACAAAATCCATAAAGGCTTCATCCACCACTACCAAGGCAAATTGCTCTAGGTAGGGCAAAATCGAGTCCCGCGAAAATAGCTTGCCCGTCGGGTTATGCGGGTTATTCAGCAACAGTCCTTTGTCCTTAGTCTTTTGTCCCCGAAGTTCTGAGCCAAGGAAGCCTTGGCTCAGACTTCTCTGTTTGTCAAGAACTAATGACAAAGGACTTATGACCAATGACTCTTGACCAATGACTAATGACAAAGGAGACTCCAGCACTTTAGCTTTGTACGCTGCCAAGGTTCGGTAGTAGTCGCCAAAGGCTGGAGTTATTAAAATTGTTGCCGCTAATTGTGCTAATTCTCTACCTATTAAAGTAAGTAATTCTGCTGAGCCGTTACCCGGCAGAATCCACTCAGAGGGCAATTGATGGAAGTGACTGAGAGCTAGTCTCAGTTCACTATAATTTGGGTCTGGATAGTGCTTAATATTACCAATTTGGGACACGATAGCAGCGATCGCGCTGTTTGGCGGTCCCAAAGGGCTGATGCTAGCAGAAAAATCCAGAATAGCATCAGGGGGACAGCCAGCCAGTGCTGCTGCCCAGGCTAAATTTCCCCCGTGTGCTGGTTGCCGCATCAAAAAAAGGTTTCCTGAAACAGAGCCTATGATTTTGGGGGTGCTACCCTTTCTCTAAATAGCTTCCCTGCCGAGAAGGCAGGCACCTTCGTCGCGGGAATTTCCATTTTTTCATTTGTTTTCGGGTTGCGACCTTCACGAGCTTTACGTTCCCGTGATTCAAAAGAACCAAATCCCACCAGCGTTACTTTATCGCCAGAGGAAACCGCTTCAATAATCGTTTCCAGTGCGGCAGTTAAAACTGCATCGGCTTGTTTCTTGGTAACACTAGCCTTTTCAGCTACAGCATCAACTAATTCACCTTTGTTCATGTCAAACTCCTAAGGTTTACTTGAGATTTTTTACGGATGTATGTTGATACATCTGTACTGAAATCTCTGTTGCTAGAAATACAAAAATCATCCTTTGGGAGTATTTTTACTCAAAACGGCTGTACATCCCATCGGCTCGACTTTTCAATGAATCATTCTAAGGCGTTGTAGCCTGATGTGGATAGATGAAACCATTAATTTATATAGATTTCAGGATTTTTTGTAGTTTTAGGGTACTTGTTACACTAAAAACTACCCCAAAAGTAGGAAAAAATACTTAGTGAAAACCCTAGTCATGAGAGGAACAGGAGGGGGAGAGATGGGGATAAGGGAGATGAGAGGAATGAAGGAGATAGGTAGATAACTACTCACTCCTCACTCAGCATTTAGCACTCAACTTAGTATTACTAGGAGTCTGGGCTAATTTCTATAATCGCTTCACGTTGTCGTAGGCGTTCTCAAGCATCTGGAAATGTCGCTCTGATAATCTGCCTGAGATTACGATTTGTAAACTTAATCAAAGTAAAAGTAAAAAGGCAAAAGACAGAGACAAAGTTTTTCTTTTGTCTTTTTACTTTTTAACGCTTCGGGGTTCGCCAGTTGCTTTCAGTCGGCGAACTGCAAGGGCGTGCTGACTCACTTGTTACTTCACAAATTGGGGCATAATTTCGGCAGCGGTAAATATTCCATAAATACCGCGTTGGTGCAATTGTCTACCAGCTTTGAGATAGCCGAAAGCGGGGCCGCAGACATTGGCTGCCATACTGGTTTCATCTCCCAAAGTAAAGGTATGGGTGGAAATTTTACCTTCAAAGGTGCGTCCTGTTACCTTAACGTTGGTGCTGAGGGGTTTTTTAGGATTGCGAGTATCGACTACACCACCAACAGTAACGCGATCGCGTCCCACTATTCCCGCTACTTCTAACATCACATCATCGGCGTGTTCCATATTCTCTAAGGTCAACACGCCATTAGTTTTATCTAATAGTGCTTCTACTTCTGCATCAGTCATCGCCCTAGCAGTTTCCACTGTGTAACCAGGTATGTGTCCGATGTCTTCCCGAACCGTGGCGCGGTAAGCTTCCCAGTTGGCAATTCCCACACCAAAAGTAATTTCTACCTTGTGAATTTCGGCATAGCTTTGGGCGGCTAAAGCAGCGGCAGCAGTTAACAGTCCAGGGGTAGCACCGCATCCTGTCATGTAGGTAATTCCAGCTGCTTCCAATTCTTCTTTCATCGCCAGTAATTGTTCTACAGCACTGGTACGCTTAATCGCATCCACTAACACACCCCGCCAACCAGATTCGATAAACTGCTTGGCAACTGAGGGAATAAAATCATTTGGTAGGTTCGGTAAAGCCAGAAAATACCCATCTACAGGCTGATTGGTAGCGATTAAATCTTGAATACTGTTATTGCTTAATGTGCCAACTGGCTCTAGATAACCCACCGAACCTTGAGACTGATACGTAGCGATGCATTCTTGAGTATTTAAACCTTCAGCGGCATAAGCGTAGCCCTTTTGATCTGCTGCTGCGACTAAAATCATTTCGCGTTTGCCAGCAAGTAGCTTGGCGGCGGCTTGTCCTAGTCCGCCAAACCCCAGTACTCCCACACGGATTATTTTGTTCGCTTGTTCTGTATTCATAGTCAATTTGTTGAGTTGAATTAAAAGCCTTTAGCATTCAGCATCTCAGCTTCCGGATTATAACTGACAGCTGATGGCTGATAGCTCAAAGCTATAGAGGTTAATTATGATTCATTATCCTGGGTTCTTTGGCTGACTGATGTTTTTTTATGCAAGTTGCTTGCACAGTATCAAAAATTAATTTTTATCAATCACTTGCTAGGATAATCAATAGAGAAAGAAATGTTCGGAATGCCTACTGCTGCCCAGCTAGAGAGTCTGTACCGCATCGCCTATCAACTTACGTATGTTATGCTTCAACCCATACATCTTGTTTGTATTGATAATCGAACTCGCAATGTGTATTTACTAGCTGGCTATAGCGAAGAATTAGAGTTTCAAATTCTACCCAACGGGGAGTTTGCTGATGAGCCGCGTTAACTATGATGCAATGTCTAATGCTGAGTTAAGAGAGTATTTTCTCAAACATCGTAAAGATGAGGCTGCATTTCAAGCGTACTTAAACAGAATTAACCAACGTCCACTCAGAATTATTGCATCTCTCCACGACCCTGATTTTGATGAAAAGGTTCAGGCAGCTATTCGTCAAAAGTTAGAAGCTGCAAGAAATGGTAGCAACCACCCATCTAATACAGCATTGGAACCGAAAGACCAAGATTAATCGCAGTCTACTCATCACCCGCAGTGTATGTACAGAAGTTTTCTGTACACTAACTAGCTTAGAGGTTGTTTGAAAAGTGTTTCGCTGTGACTTTAGGCACTTTTAGATCCCCCCGAACCCCCCTTAAAAAGTGGAGAACCAGAATCAAAGTCCTCTTGGAAAGGAAGATTTAGAGAGATCTAAAACTTTTGATACCAACAAGAGGACTTTTCAAACATCCTCTGAGAGAGTTTTTACAGCCTGTCAGACTTTTCAAACACCCTCTGAGATTTCTTAAGAAAGTACATGAGAAAGGTATGTATTGATGGATATAGTTATTGATGCAAATGTCATAATTGCTGACCCTTGGTTCCGCTCACAAAGGATGCGAGTGCTTCTGGACTTCGCTGAGAAGCGTTTTTCACAAGTGTTACTGCTTGAACCTGTTGAAATGGAAGTTCGCGCTCATTTCAAAAGAGAAGTGACTGCGCGAGGCAACAGTATTGAAGCTGCTATTAAGAATGCCGAACGAATAGGAATAAGAGATACACCTGAGTTTGATGCTAAAGAAGTATTTAAGTGCACATTTACTGCATGGGAGGAAAATTTAGAAAAACTTGTACGAAGTAGACGTTTGTTTCGCATTCCTCTTGAAGCTTCTGTTTTACATGAAGCGATGCAAAGAGCTACGGAAAGAATACCACCATGTACTGAATCTGGGAAAGAACTCAGAGATACCATCATTTGGTTATTATTTATTGAAACTTGTAAAAAACGTAGACATGGAGAGCAATATGTCTTCATCTCTCAAAATACAAAAGATTTTGCCGCCCCAGACAAAACTTCATTGCGTCAGGAACTTGCAGGCGATCTAGCTCAAAATGGCTTAACAGCTTTATATTACCCTTCACCCGAAGCTTTCAACAAAGAACATGCAGAACGATTTGAACATATAAATCTTGAGTGGGTTCAAGCAAGAGTTAATTTGGATGAAATTGTAAATAGTGTTCGTGAACGTTTAAAGGAAGATAGAAGTTCTTACTTTCGCATTTCTGATTCCGATTATCGAAACTATTATGAGCCAAGATTTGTAGAAAATATTAGGCATTTAAATGTTGAAATCACTGATCCAGTATATATTTGGGATTTTGATGATCGAACTATAGAACTTAGTATAGGGTGCAGTATCGATGTAAAGGCAAGTGTAGAGTGTGGAAGAATTAATGCTCCAAGAAGCACGACCTTTTATAGTGATTATTATGACGACCTAGATGATGATTTTCCATCTACTCGTGTTTTAAATTGTTATGCTGAACTAAGTGCTGACATCTCGGCTACAGTGTCGGGTGATTCACTTGAATTTACCAACATTGAAGCAATCTATCCTATCTAACTTTAGGAAGCGATCGTCTACGTTAGTGCTTAAAGCGATCGCTTCAAATCACTCTTGAAAATAGGGTCTGCAAATGATAGAAGATACAAGATGAATAAAACTAGAATTAAGTTGCTGGATGTAGTAGCATTGGTAGTTGACCTACCTGAATACAATCTCTGGCGCGGTCAAGTTGGTACAGTAGTAGAATTATTAGCTGGCGGTGCAGCATTTGAGGTTGAATTTAGCGATCGCCACGGTCGCACATACGAATCTATCGGTTTACGCCCAGAGCAAATTATGCTGTTAAATTTTGAGCCAGCATCCCCTGATTCAGCCTCGGAAATGGTGACAGCTTAAGCGATAATATCCAGAGCGATCGCTCATCGCAGCCAAGTATAAGAACTATGAATATAATACGATCGCCTATCCTAGTATTGAATGCGTAGGCGTAGCCAGCCGTAGGCATCGCTTAACTTACCCTTTAGGTTTTGGTGCAGGTGCGCCACGCAGCATTCCTTCTGTGCTGAGGTCTTCATCGATATCTTCCCAATGAATCCCATAGCCACCACCGCAGGTTTTCCATTTTAATCGTTGTTGAGGCGTAGCATTGAGGAGTCTAGGATACCAAACTAATGGTACTGTGATTGTTCGCCCATCCATTAAGTCAACACTGATAGTTTCGTCGGTAAAGCGGACATCTTTAACTCTCTCATCCGCCCGAATTGCCGAAATACCCATCCCAAGCCTCCAAAAGTTTTGCTTGATTGTCTTGTACTAACACTTCTAATTTTCGCAGTTCTTTAGGGCTGAAACCAATGCTACTTGATAAACTCACCTGCTCAAGCCAAAATTTAGCTGTTGAGTCATCCCGATCAATATGAATGTGGGGTGGCTCATTAGGTTCATGACTGTAAAAGTAAAATCGGTATGCACCAATTCTTAAAATTGTTGGCATATTTCTACTGTTATCGTTGCTCCCATGACTACGAAGGGTCAGGCATGTCCTACACGCATAGCCTGTGAGTTTCAAGGCAAAGATGGGCAGATTGTCCTAGATCAAATACGCACAGTGGATAAAGCTAGATTAGTTAAACCACTTGGTCAAATTAGTGACCACGAACAAAAATTAGTTATCGATACCTTAGCTGAAATGTTTGCAGAATAAACTACTTTAAACCTCAGTACAGCAGATATCTGTAAACACTTTTTAGTGCTGATTTTGACTATTATCTCAAAAGGTTTAGAACTGCGATCGCACACTCTACCATTTTGTTGCGCTACACTACGCTGAATTCCACCTCAGCGATCGCCAAGTTTAATGATAATGATCAAGTTTTTCAATAAATTTGTATTTTTGTAACTAATTTAGCTACCCATAGCACCTCTAAATGCTTATTTTTAAGACTTTTGCTACTTACCTAGCAAACTGAATTATTACCTTGACTAATCAAAGAGGTTAAGAGAGACTAACTAAAGACTGATGTGTGTGATAGCAAAATTAATAATTTTTGTAAAGATTCTGAGATATATATATTGAAAGATGGAACATTGGTTAACAAATGGCAAGTTTGTATCTAAGTAAAAATGTTCCGATGGCTATATTTGTAGCTTTCTGCTAAGGCAGTACAATTCAAATGTACTTATCGTGGTTGGCCAAGAGCATGGAGACATTAGAGTTCATAATCTATCCAGATGGTCGGGTACAAGAAAAAGTCACTGGCATTGTGGGTGCTTCTTGCGCTGAGGTTACAGCAGCAATAGAGGCGCAGCTGGGGCAAGTACTTAAAAATGAGCCAACCTCAGAATACTTCGCCGCGAAGGTGCAGCAATCGAACGTGGCGAATACGCACACCACTTACAGCGATTGGTAAGTTTTCACAGTAGTTTAGTGTCATTTAATTCAAACCACCATGTCACACTTTAGCCAAATTAAGACTCAAATCCGTAACCTTGATTCTTTGAAAGATGCTCTGACTGAATTAGGCATAGACTGGAAACCAGGCCCACACGTAGTACGCGGTTATCGTGGTCAAACTCATCCTGCGGAAGTTAGCATTGAGCAGGAAAATGGCTATGACATCGGCTTTAGATGGAATGGCAAAGAATACGAACTGGTGGCTGACTTGCAATATTGGCAGCAAGATCTTTCTGTGGATGGATTTTTGCGCCAGGTAACACAGCGCTATGCTTACCAAACAGTGATGAAAGAAACTGCTCGTGTGGGCTTTCAAGTCGCTGAAGAACAAAAAAATGAAGATGGTTCAATTCGCCTGGTAGTACAACGCTGGAGTGCGTAATGGCTGATTTTCTGCCGTCGCTGGAAGAACAAGAAGACAACCGTTCCGGTTTGGAACCAGAATTAGGGGGTTTTTTGCGGGATGCCCCAGAACGTTCTGGTTTAGAACCGGAATTGGGCGGTATGCTTCGCCAAAATGGTGTTTATGTTGACGAAATCACCTGTATTGGTTGTAAGCACTGCGCCCATGTTGCGCGTAACACCTTTTACATTGAACCAGATTATGGGCGATCGCGAGTAATTCGCCAAGATGGGGACGCCGAAGAAATTATCCAAGAAGCAATTGACACTTGTCCGGTTGATTGCATCCACTGGGTTGATTACACTGAACTCAAAAAGTTAGAAGAAGAGCGCAAATATCAGGTAATTCCTGTAGTAGGCTATCCCGTAGAACAGGCGGTGGCTGCTAGCGAACGGCGACGCAAAAAGCAAAAGTTAAGGACTAAAAAATCCCGTTATTAAGATAAAAAATTTAAACGAATATGATAAAGGACTGCTAGATTCAGTCCTTTTATTTTATGTCATATACTTAATTTTTGAAAAGTTATAGCCGTAGTCACACAGGTTAGGACATTTTGAAAGCATGGAAGCTAAGAATAGTAATACTTTTACCTCCTGCCTTCTGCCTTCTGCTATATAGTAGAGAACAGGCAATATGCTATTCCTGAAACAGCTTTTTGATAAAAACTGTTAATCCAAAATTGTTCTAATTCTGTTTATTTGAAATTGAGAGGGTCGTGTTGTGAAAGCAATTTTTCTACTTTTGCTTCATCGATTCTAGCCGTTAATTTTTTAGTTTCGTGCAAGTCTCTAGTGGTCTTTGCTAAAGTAAAAGTTGAGCCAATAGAAAAAGCCAAACCCATACCCATAAAGCCTTTGACCCAGCTATCCACTGGCAAATGCACAATGCCAAAGGTAGTCATAGAAATAGAAAGTAGAAAAGCTGCCCATGTTTGAATAACCCAAGCTAGACTGTCTTTTTGAGTACTACCTGTTTGCATATTACCTACCTTTTACCTAAGTGATACCAATTTGAAAAAACAATGTGACAAATAGACCATCTGTAGAGACGCGATTCATCGCGTCTTCATCCAAGTATGTGTTGCCATCATTAATTGAATTGGTATAATTAATACCAATTTTTGAAAATGAATTCAGAACTAATTAAAGAAGTAGATTTTCCCCTTTCCTTTGTAGAGAAGGGGTTGGAGTTAGGTTCAGCTGAACTCGCGTCGATCTGAATTTTAAGACTTGTATTTTGAGTTTGATTTCAGATAATTGCTGTTAAAAATAATTGTATTGATTGGTAAGTTTACTGATATCAATAGTCATACCAGTTTGCTAACTGGACTCAAAAACCTGAGCTTGAGAGCAATTAGAGCAAACAAAAACTGGCACAAGATTTGTACCAGTTATCGAAGTGTCAACAAACGGATGAGTTTACTTAATCATCTGGAAAAGTCTGTACCTTGCCATCAGGACTGAGAACAACTCGAATTCTGACATTTTGTCCGCGAGTATTGGCGGAGACAAAAGGTTGACCAACTCCTGGCATCCCAGCGCTATCAACGTATTCTCTTGCTGCTTTATTCAGGGGAAAAATTCGTTCAACTGTGCCGTCAACACTGACTATTAAACTGTATTCTAATGTTTGTCCTAATCCCGCAGGTGGTTGCCAGCGCTTTGTTAAATATTCTCTGGCTTGTGCTATTTGAGGTGTATCAAATAATGTGCCGGTTGCCACTTGTCTAGATGTTGGGGTTTTGCTTCCGTCCCCTAATTGATCGATAAATGGATTAGTACTAGCAGTTCCAGAGGAAGGCTGTTCTGAGGAGGGTTTATTTACAGGAGAAGCTGCCTGTAGGGCACTGATTGTTTCGTCCAGTTGTTGTGAGCTTAGTGGGGCAGGTTGGGTGGGGATATTGCCACGGTTGATATTGGGTATGGTGGCAACAGAGGGGGGAACTACTGGTGAGATGTTGGGTGATAAAGTGTTTGTATTAGAAGATAGGCTGGAGGGTAAATTCCGCCTCTTAGGGAGAGCATCTGCTTGGGGATTTGAGCCTGTGAGATTCTGTCCCAAATTTGGTAGTATGGCGATTTCCTGTCTGGGGGTTTTGCTAGATGGTGCGTTAGCGAAGCTCGCCGTTGGCGAAGCCTCTCGTAGAGAAGGCATCGCAGAATTATTAGGAACAGTTGGAGTCGTGCCCTGAGCTATAGGGGGTATGACCAGTGCATTATTTGGCAATACAGGTGGTGCCTTAGACAAGCTAGAACCAGTGGTTGTTAGTGGTGTTTGGGGCAAACTAGATGCCGGAGGTGGAGGGGTGGAACCGAGCAAATTATCTGCTGGGCTGGTCAGTCCAGGCTGGGGTGCGGGAAAGGTTAGAGAGGGTGAAGGTTGTAACGCAGTCTTTACCTCTGTGGGATCTGCTGTTTTGGCTGTCTGTTGCTTTTGCCTGATGTTGTTAGCATATTGCCAAGTAACTGGTAGGAAGCCGACGCCTAATACTAATACTGCGGCAATCGGCGCCCAAGCCGGGAAGCTCATATCTGAACTCCTACTGTTAAGAGTTGGTAGTGCCATAACATCGGTTGAGTATTCATCTAAAGCAGTTGCTAAATCGAATAGTTGCAACAAACTCAGTTGAATCACTGGGCCAGATGTTTGGTTGGCGAGAGAACCAAGAAATAGATTGTGAGTTAAATAGGTGCTGGGTTCTAAATGTATATTTGCGCCTGAAACTTGGGTATTAAAAGAATTTAATGTTTTTGTTGATAGCTCTAATTCTGGCTCATCTAGAGCTGTGCCTGATTCTTGGGGACCTGAGAAACTGACCCAAAAGCTTTCTGGAGGCTGTTGGAGGAATTGTTGCACATAGCTAGTGACTGCATCAGACAAAGCTTCCAATTGGTTGCGATCGCCCCGAATAGGAACTCTGTGTTCTTCTGGTAGTCGGGGATCGTCAAAACGTAGCTCAAAGCTAAGCTGCTTGAGGACAGTTCTCCCCATCCAACGAGACAAAGGCGAGCTTTGCGCGAATACTTCTAGCGTGCAAGTAGGGGGTGTGTAGCGACGAATCACAGTATTTGATAGAGGCATGGCAGGAACTGCAAGGAAGACTATTTGGGATTTTGCGTTCGCGTAGCGTGTCGAAGACAAAAGTTGAGACTTAACAACTATGTTCGATTGTTTTTTTTGTGCAAACTGATGTGCAAGGAAGAACCAATGTTGATAGCGCATTGCCCAGGGCTAGCGTTCGTCAAAAGGGTTTCTTGACCTAGCAAACTTAACCAAGGCGAATTTTGGTTGAGGAATCTCAAAAGTCAAATTTAAAATTTTGTAGAACGGTCTATAAGTGCTAGCCAAAGACGGCGATGCCCACCAGGAGCACTGTAAAAAAGTAAATCTACAAGCAGTTTTAGTCCCAGGTTGGTAAGTAAATCTGTTGAGATTTGCTCGTCCTCTTCCATCCGCTCTTGGTAAGTGTTGCAAAAAGCATCAATATAATCCCCAAGTAAAGCAGCCTGGTGAGGTTCCCGGTTACTTTCTGCCATTTGTTCTAACAAGCCAACAGCGCGGCGAATCAATTCCTGGTGCTGTTTAGCTAGGTAGCACGTGATGAGAACAAGCGATCGCGCTTCTTCTACATCTAGCTTTTTTCGCCCTCCTTGACCTTTGCGTAGCGGATTTGATTGGCGTAGTCGCCATAAAGCTACGCGGTCTGGCACTCTTGACTCTAAATTCAAATCAGTTGCCGCCGAAAGCATAGCCTCAGAACCAATCCCAGTTAAGGTTTCTAGCGCCAACAGCACCAAGTCTAATTGGGTTTTGATATTGTCCCATTGAACTGTGTTTGGGGCTGGAAGCTTGATTAAATCCTCCCACTGGGGATTTGGAGTGGCTGAGTTGGTGGCCGAGTGCATAACTTTTAGCATAGGTGATCAAGCTGATGGGGAATGGTGCTGTTACCCATTTTGAAACCAGACTCTCAATAATCAAAGTTGGTTTCCTTCAGCTAGAAGCCAGAGGCTCGATCTAGCTTTTGTTTATGTAGTCAACAGCAGGTATCTTTGTCCTACTCTAGATGAAAATTTATTTTCTACAAAGTAGAAAATTATTAATCCCAGTTAAGGTTTACCTGATTTTTGCTACTTGCACAGTACAAAAGTATAAATAATGTTAAGAATGCTCATCACTATTCACTACTGGGTAATTATGTAGAATACTCCTAATGTTTCCATAGGAGTTGAAATTTCTCGATTCTTATTAGTTTTTATTTGATATTCGTGTGCTTATAATTACTACACAAATATTTCATAAATTTGTCATACTCTTTTCTCAACCATTACCTTGTGCTTGCGGCAAAATCAAAGTTAACTCATCCCACCGCGACGAAAACAATGATCGCCCTCGTTTTCTTCAATTGCCGTGCAACTTCGAGTCATTAGTACCGATCGCCAATGACTAAATGACTAATTTTTTCAAATCAGACAAACTAGTAAGTAAATGTTTTAAGTTTAAATGGAGCTAAGCGGATTCGAACCGCTGACCCCCTCAATGCCATTGAGGTGCTCTACCAACTGAGCTATAACCCCTTAAGTGCCTGAACTAGCTTAGCCTATTCATCGCTGCTTTGTCAAGATTTTGATATTAAATTTTAATTATCTCTCATAATACTGAGGAGTGCTTAAGATACTTGCAACAAATAAGCCATACAGTGGCCCATTAAAAAGTAAACTACTAACATAGCAGCTGCGGCCAGTGCGACCAATGTACCAGCCAACATCAAAGAAAATTCTTTATTTTCGTAGGCTCTTTCCATGAGGTGTAGCGACCATGCAACCAGGGCTACATCAAAAATTAAAATAGGAAGCAACATATTTCTTAATATTTATTAATAGATGTAAACTAATATTAACATCCTTTTGTAGAACTGTGTCTAACCAGAGATAGATGCCATTGATTGAAAAATGACCACTTACTAAAACAAACGTACAGGTACTTGGCGATCGCGCAAATAATTTTTAATTTGAACTACGCTTAATTGACCGTAATGCAAGAGCGATGCCAGTAATGCTGCTTCAGCTTTGCCTTCAGTTAGGGCTTCATATATATGTTCACAATTACCTGCCCCACCAGAAGCAACTACTGGAATTTCTACAGCTTCTGCAATTGTCCGGGTTAACTCTAGGTCATATCCGGCTTGGGTTCCATCAGCATCCATACTTGTGATTAGCAGTTCTCCGGCCCCCCGTTTTTCAACTTCTTGTGCCCACAGTAGGGCATCTAAGCCTGTATTTTCCCTGCCACCGCGCACATAAACGTCCCAACCTGGATTTTCCGAGTTAACTCTGCGTCTAGCATCAATAGCAACAACTATGCATTGATTACCAAAGCGATCGCTTGCCCGATTAATCAAGTCTGGTTCACGCACTGCCGCAGAATTAATACTAACCTTGTCTGCTCCAACTCGTAACAAAGCTTTAACATTTTCTAAGGATTGAATACCACCACCCACAGTCAATGGAATGAAGACTTGTTCGGCAGTGCGGTAAACCACATCTAAAATAGTAGCTCGGTCTTCATGAGTGGCTGTAATATCCAGAAATACTAACTCATCAGCACCGGCTTCGTTGTAAACCTTTGCCAGTTCTACAGGATCGCCTGCGTCTTGCAGGTTAACAAAATTAACTCCTTTTACAACTCGTCCCGCCTTCACATCTAAGCACGGTAAGATTCTTTTAGATAACATAGTAATTTTTGTAATTCTAGGTAATTGACCGGAATTTAAATTTTAAATTGGCGCGGGTATTCGCAAACGAAAATTTTCACAAGTATGGGGAATGAAAAAGAGGACACGGAGACAGGGAGACGCGGGGACACGGGGAAAGAAGAGAATGAGAAAGGGGAAAGACTTGTTGGAAGTTGTTTCCCTATCTTCCTCATCTCCCTCATCTCCCCAATCTTCCTTTTCTTTGTGTCCCCGCGTCCCCGCGTCCCCGCGTCTCCCCGCTCCCCAGTCCCCTAAAAAGTAGATAGCTGAATTATGGCGATAATCTCCTCGAAAAAACAGCCTCCAGAACCCAACGGAGAACCAAAACAGCGTCGGGAATCGGCGAAAGCAGCATCCACAAACAATATTTTGCAACCTGAAGCTGCTATTGATGAACAAGATAGACAGGAAGAAAGTATTCGACCGCAGCGATTTGCCGATTACATTGGGCAAAAAGATTTAAAGGATGTATTAGACATTGCCATCAAAGCAGCCAAGTCTCGTGGTGAGGTGCTGGATCACTTGCTGCTGTATGGGCCGCCAGGATTGGGTAAAACCACAATGGCAATGATTTTAGCATCGGAAATGGGGGTAAATTACAAAATTACCAGTGCGCCAGCCCTGGAACGTCCACGAGATATTGTCGGGCTACTGGTAAACATGAAGCCAGGGGACATTTTATTTGTGGATGAAATTCATCGCCTCTCCCGAATGACGGAAGAAATTCTCTATCCGGCGATGGAAGATTATCGGTTAGACATTACTATTGGTAGGGGTTCGAGCGCTCGGATCAGAAGTATACCGCTGTCAAAATTTACCCTAGTGGGAGCTACAACCCGCGTAGGTGCTTTAACTTCACCACTGCGCGATCGCTTTGGCTTAGTTCAAAAGCTACGATTTTATGAAGTTGATGAACTGAGCAAAATTGTACTCCGAAGTGCTGAATTACTCAAAACCCCCGTTACAGAAGATGGTGCCACAGAAATTGCTCGGCGATCGCGCGGAACACCACGTATTGCTAATAGGTTACTTAAGCGAGTACGTGATTATGCAGAAGTAAAATTATCTGGAGATATTAATGAAAGCGTTGCATCTGAGGCGTTGCAACTATTTCAAGTAGACCCATGTGGTTTAGATTGGACAGACCGTCAGATGCTCAGTGTAATAATTGAACAATTTAACGGCGGACCAGTGGGGTTAGAAACAATGGCAGCGGCAACAGGTGAAGATACCCAAACAATTGAAGAAGTATACGAACCTTACTTGATGCAGATTGGGTATTTAACCAGGACTCCCCGTGGCAGGATGGCGACAAAAGCAGCATACAAGCATTTGGGATTTACGCCGCCTAGCGAACAATTGTCGTTATTGTAATTAGGATAAATTGGGTATGGGGCATTGGAAGAAGCAGGGGAGCAGGGAGCAGAGGGGAGGAATCTTCTCCCCTGCCCCCTGCCCCTCTGCCTTTTCTTCATCTTTTCCACTCCCCACTCCCCACTCGCCACTCTCCACTCCCTTACGGTAAATCCAGATGATGAAGTTGATTGCTATTTTTCTCAGTTTGTTACTTGTTTTTGGCTGGGGTACACCAGTGATGGCACAATCTGAATTGCCAAGTGTTACTCCAGAGCAATTAAAACAAGGTGATAAGTGGGCAAATCAGGCTTTTGTCGCTACAAATAAGGGTGATTTTGCCACGGCTGAAACTTACTGGACAAAGATTATTGAGCAATTTCCCACAAATGCCGGGGCGTGGAGTAACCGAGGAAACTCACGGGTAAGTCAGAACAAACTACAAGAGGCGCTGACAGACTACAACACAGCCATAGAACTTGCCCCAAATGCAACAGATCCTTATTTGAATCGGGGTGCGGCCTTGGAAGGGTTGGGAAAATGGCAAGAAGCGATCGCAGATTATAATCATGTTCTAGAACTCGATCCTAATGATGCGATGGCATATAACAATCGCGGTAATGCCGAAGGTGGTTTAGGAAAATGGGAAGATGCCATCGCTGACTACAAAAAATCCGTGGAAATTGCCCCAAATTTTGCCTTCGCCCGTGCTAACTACGCCCTCGCCCTTTATGAAACTGGCCAAACAGACCAAGCAATTCGGGAAATGCAAAATGTAGTCCGCAAATATCCCAAATTTGCGGATATGCGTGCCGCACTCACAGCTGCCTACTGGGTGAATGGAAAACAAGGCGAAGCTGAAAGTAACTGGGTAGCAGCTTATGGACTAGATAACCGTTATAAGGACATCAACTGGGTAAAAAATATCCGTCGTTGGCCTGCAAGTATGGTATTAGCTTTAGATAAATTCTTAAAACTCCAGTAACATCTTCACGCACCATAACTAGATGGATTGTTTGATACTAAAATGATCACCGTAAATTTTGCGCCCAATCGCTGATAATAGCTATACTTCCCTTAAATTTTTTCAGGGTTGGCTATGACTCATTTTGGGATTCTTTGCCCTGCTGCGATCGGTCATTTAAACCCAATGTGTGCTTTGGGCAGAGAATTGCAACGGCGCGGTCATCGCGTCACGTTATTTCATATCCCCGATGTGCAAACTAAGGTACAGAAAGCTGGCTTAGAATTCCACACGATTGGAGAGGCTGAATTTCCGCTTGGCAGCTTTGAGGCAATATATCAAAAATTGGGTGAGATGAGTGGCCTATCGGCGTTGCGTTTTACCATCGCTTGGCTGGAAAAAGAAACACTCTTGCTTTTCCGTGAAGTACCAGACGCACTCTCGAAAGTCGGTATAGAAGCGCTATTAGTCGACCAAGTAACGCCTGGGGGTGGAACCATTGCTGACTTTGCTAAGATACCCTTCGTTACCGTGTGTAATGCTCTACTAATTAATATAGAAGACGGAGTTCCGCCCTACTTTACACACTGGGGCAATGACCAAGGTTGGTGGTATCGTCTGCGAAACCGAGCAGGTAACTTCTTGCTTGACCGTTTATCACTAAAAATCTCGGATTTAGTAGTAAATCAACGTCGTCGATGGAATTTACCACCCTATGTCAAGGCTGAAGACGCTGCTGGGAAACTCGCTCACATCTGTCAGCTACCTGCTGAGTTTGACTTTCCACGAGAACAGTTACCTCAGTGTTTCCATTATACTGGTCCACTTCAAGACCCATCAGGGCTGGAACCCATTTCTTCATCGATATCTTTCCCCTTTGAAAAATTAAGTCATCGACCATTGATTTTCGCAGCCTTGGGAACTTTACAAAACCGCAAAGAAGAAATTTTTCAGACTATTGCTGAAGCTTGCATAGGATTAGATGTGCAACTAGTAATTTCTCTGGGTCAGCCAGAAAGAAAAGAATCAGTTCCTAATCTACCTGGTTCGCCTTTAGTAGTAGCTTATGCACCCCAACAGCAATTAATCTCAAGATCGATTCTAACTATTACTCATGCTGGAATGAATGCAGTGTTGGGAGCTTTAAGCAGTGGAGTTCCCTTGGTAGCTATTCCCATTACTAATGAACAACCAGGAATCGCTGCTCGTATAGCTTACACGGGTACTGGAGAATTTGTGCCACTATCTGGCTTGACTGTATCCAAGCTGCGAGACAATATTAACCGGGTGCTAACAGAAGACTCTTACAAAAAGAATGCACTCAGATTACAACAGGCAATTCGCAGTGCTGGTGGAGTTACTCATGCTGCTGACATTATCGAAAAGGTAGTCTTTACAAAGAAGCCTGTATTAGCTCAAACCAATTAATTTTGATACTCTGCGGTCTGAATATACACAGATTCTTTCAAACTTCGGTAAATTCTGAATTATTGTTCAATTACTAATAACAATCTCCCCAACCATACCTGCTTGTGTGTGTCCAGCTATTGGACAACGTAAACCATAAGTGCCAGATTTCAGCGGCACAAACACCCACTCTGCCTCACCATCAGGCTTGAGTTCTATTTCGTGAATTGCTCCTTTAATTTCTACCTTCCCTGCTTCAACTTTTTGTGTCCATATTCCATCAGCAAAATCTTTAGCAGTAAAGTAATGTTTCAGTTGGCTGGGATTAGTTAGGCGTAAATTATAGCGTTTGCCAGCCAGCAATTCCAGGTGATTTGGTTCAAATTTGAGTTCGTTAGCCGCATTACCCAAACTAACTGTAATTTCCGTGGCTGGTTGCTTGAGCAAATCGCTAGACAAATTTGCCGCGACTGCTGGAGTCACATTGATGAAATTCAAGCACAAGAGCAAAGTTAATATTACGTAGTTCCGCCGTAGTGCTTGTAGGCAAGCAGAAGTAGTAAAATTCGGAAATTTAATAAAAAATTGGTATAAATGTTTGTACAGTTCCATTGGTAGTTGTTAAAACGTAAAGGTAATTGTGGCGATCGCCAATACGATCGGATTATCAAAACAGAATTCAGGAATCAGGAGTTAGAATTCAGAATCAATTGGAGTCCGACTGGCGGACGAAAAACCGGGTTTAAGACCCCCACCAAATTTTCAATTTGTATTACTTGCTCTGACACATCTACTATAAAACGCTCTCAACTGTTCTGTTGTCGGTTCCATCTAAATCTCACTCTCAATAAAGCTATGGGGTAAGTCACTAATACCTCACCTTCGCCAATACCAAAAGTTTTACATGAAGAGGACTGATTACTTAATGCTTTGCTTTGCCAAGACAACAGAACCAGCAGTAGTAACTACGATTTTATCTGGGTGGACTAACTCACGAGCCGCCTGATTGACTTCCTCAAGGGTGACTTGCTGGATTTTGTCAGTCAAAGAGTATAATTCTGTTTTATCTAGTCCGTACACTTCATTCATCAGAATTGTATCTGTTAATTCGTCTGGGCTTGCCAGGGAAACATTATAGTTGCCGATGAGGGTACGTTTAGCTGTTTCTACTTCTAGTGCAGTGACGCCTTGTTGATGGATTTGTTGTAGTATTTGGCGGGTACTGGCGATCGCTTTGATGCTATCTTCAGGGCTAGTTTGCATTTCTATTAAAAATGTCCCCGCATTTTTACCAACTAGGAAGTAGCTATAAATTCCATAGCTCAAGCCTTGGCGATCGCGTACTTCTGTTCCCAGTCTACTGGATAAGGTATCGCCTCCCAAAATTTGATTTAACACCAAGACTGCATAAAACCGAGGATCATAACGGTTAATAGTGGTATGACCCATATAAGTCACAGCTTGGGTTTTACCTGCTAAGACTCGGTTGACACTGACTATTTTTTCTGGCAATGAGACTGTAGGATATTTTAATGTTGGTAGTTGATCGCTAACTTGCCAGTCAGAAAACTTCGACTCGATGAGCGATCGCACTGACTCTAACTGAAAATCTCCCACTAGTGCTAGCACCGTTGTATCAGGACGATAATGTTTGGCTTTGAAATCAGTCACATCCTGACGTTTAATCCGCTGTAAACTCTTCTCTGTAGGAAAGGTATGTAAAGGATGTTTTTGCGGATAAATTGACTGAACAAATATTTTTCTGGCGACTTCTGACGGTTCATCTAATTCTATTTGCAGATCCGTTAAAGTTTGTTGGCGATGCAGTTCTAATTCTTTGGCTGGAAATGTACTATTTTTCAGAACATCTGCCAAGATTTCGATGAGTATCGGCAAGTCTGGTGCTAAACTATCACCCTCAATCTGCACACCTTCGGGGTAGGCTTGAAAGTTTAGACTTGCGCCTCGTTCTGCCAAGATTTTGGCAATTGTTAAGGCATTCTTAGTTTTTGTGCCACTAAGCAAATTTTCTGCAACAAAAGCAGCCAGTCCAGCTTGCTCATCTGAATCAAATTCCGTTCCGGCTTGAATGTAGCCGCTCAGGGTAACAGTAGGAGTGCTACGATCGCTTAACAGCAAAAGCCGCAGTCCGTTATAAAATTGGAATTGCTGTGGTAATATTTGGGCGCTGTCTTCTCTACGAAACGCTGACGCTCGAGGACTCGCTACCGCTTCGCTAATACCAACGACGGCAAGCAACGCATCTGTTACCAAATCCTCAGTTGGTAAGTACTTGGCCACTTCAGTAACAAGCACAGGTGCTACAGCAGAGAAATTTTCCGTAGTTTGGGTTAAGTCTGGTTTATGACCAACTTCTGTTGTTTGCTTCTGAGTTGGTTCAAAAAAGCCGACTGTACGTGCTTCTTGTCTCAGATATTTGTTAATTACAGCTATAACATCCGTTGGCTTCACTAAACCCACAGCTGCTAAATAGCGGTCTGTGTAGCGATAGTCATCAGCAGTGGTTTCATCATGACCCAATTGCATTCCTTGAGAAGTGATATCACGATTACTTAAAATTACATCTGCTGTTAATTGAGTTTTGGCTCGTTCCACTTCTTCTAATGTCACACCTTTTTTTGCTACATTGGCGATCGTGCTGCTGAGCACTGAGTCAATTTTTTTCAAATCTTGTTTAGATGCAGCCGTCACGAACACCTCATACCAGCCAAATTCTCGCAAACTGGTAACCGATGCTGTAACTTCACGAGCTAGGCCTGATTCTACCAACGCCTGATAAAGGCGAGAATTCCGTCCCTCAGTCAAAATGTAATCCATCACATCCAGCGCTGGAACATCCGGCTGGTTCACATCTGGTAAGGGATAAACCGCCTGTAATAAACGCCCTACTCCTGGTTCTCGCAATATTACGGGAGTGGGGAGTGGAAAAGATGAAGAAAAGGCAGAGGGGCAGGGGGCAGGGGGCAGGGGAGAAGATTCCTCCCCTCTGCTCCCTGCTTCTTCCAATGCCCTGTTTGCTAATTCTCCAAACACTTCTTTAACCATTTCCAGGGTATTTGCGGTTTGAAAATCTCCAACAATTACTAAGACGGCATTTTCAGGAGTGTAAAAATTGCGGTAATATTTTTCTACCTGCTCAAGTTCAAATTTTTCAACATCTGCTTTCATACCACCTACGGGCAATCCATAGGCATGATTGGGAAACATAGCTTGCATTACGGCGCGGTTGAGGCGATACTCAGGGCTATTTTCGTAACCTTGCAGTTCGGAAATTACCACCCGCTTTTCACTTGCTAGTTGCTCTAGTTCAATCTGGGAATTTTGCATTCTATCCGCTTCCAGCACCAAGAGTGCTTTGAGCTTGCTTCGTTCCACAGTACCGTAATATGCAGTTTGGTCATAGCTGGTAAAAGCATTGGAATCACTACCCAAAGCACTAAACAAACGTCCAAATTGAATCGGACGATTTTTTGTGCCTTTAAACATCATGTGTTCCAATTGGTGAGCAATACCATTGACTCCCCGTTCTTCGTTGCGCGAACCTATCTTATACCACACCTGCACCGTTACCACTGGCGCAGTATGCACTTCCTTGGTGAGAACAATTAGACCATTTTCTAGTACTGTCTTGCGGACGTTTTGTGTCAGTGTTGAGGGCATTATTATTTTTGCTGGCAACCAAGACTTTTATTTTTAGATTTTAGATTAAGAATTTATTTATATTAGATAGCTTTGTCAATTCATCTGTCGCATTTACTTTTTAAATTTGTATTATTTTGCAGGGTAACATTAGTTAAATTTGGCAAATCAATATGTTTGCTCGTCAACACTAGAAAAAAACAATATATAAAAATCGAAGCATAGTTTAAGACATAAACCACTCATAAAACCTCTACATTCTCAGACTTTCAAGCCTGTTGCCTATTGCCTATTGCCTGCTATATTACCAACAAAATTCATAAAAAAAGCTAAATTATGGAAGTTTTGCTAAAACACGAATAAATTCCAGGGGTAAGTCATCGGCATCCGCGATAAAAGCAACTTCATAAATGCGATCGCCTATTTGCTGTTGTGTTGGTTCTAATAATACCTTCAACGGTTGTAATTCTTCTGTTTTTGATACACGTTCTTCTAAATTTGTCAACCAACTAGGTAAATCTGCTGCGATCTCAGTTAAATCGAAAGACAGATGATAATATCCCACATAATGTTCATCGGCAAAAGCATCTGGGGCTGGTTTTGGTTCAGGAATTTGGATCAGTTCAATTCTGCTGCCCAATCCTTCCATCCAACAAGCTAGCGTGTAGCCGGTTGTAAAGCGTTCTGAAATTGTAAACCCCAAATGTTCGTAAAAGGCGATCGCTCGATGAATATTCGCCGTCCGAATAGAAGCGTGGTGCATAACAAAAGTTAGGAGTTGTCAGTTGTGAGTTAGGAGTTTTGAGTTATGAATTGAATTTAACTCCTAACTCTTGTACAGACGCCATTGCGATTAATCGCGTCTGTACTCCTAACTCCTAACTTTACTCAAATAACCTGAAATAAGGGTAGCGTACAGGGACGCCAGGTTCTTTTTCCAAGTCAAAATTAATTACTTCCCAGCAGGGATCTTCTGGAGGGTCAGGGCTAAACTCTACTGGTAAGCCGTACAGTCTCGCGGCTGATGTTTCCGGCTGTCCAGACCGCCAAGGTGTACTGCGTTCCAAGTAGCCACTCATCAATTCCTGATAGCGTCGGGCAATAATTACTCGTGTTGCTCGATAGCCTTGGGTATACAGCTTGTCCAATGCTTCATGGATTTCAAACCGAATACCATCAGGATGAGTATGCTGTCTATACCATTCATTATTCCACCTCCGCCAGTGACGCCCCGATTGTAAATGGATTAACTCTCCATTTTTTGGGTTAGCTTCAAAAGCGCCATGACGCGGACATAAATAGGTATCTGTTAGTGTCAACGCCGGAATAGTCTGGCGACAGTGGGGACACTGTATTTCAGGGCCAAATATTGGGTACTGCAAGCCTGGATTCATCATGAAGTGCGTACAAACATAATTTTGTCTTTGCCAGCACTAGGCACTAGTAGGTTGGGTTATACACTTCGGCTCTGCCACTTTGGGATATTTCCTCACTGCTAGCTCAACAAATAAGTTTCGATTGTGAGTTTTAAGTTTTTCATGAAAAACTTTCCTGTAACTTAACACTCATCACTACTTACTACGTTAAGCACTCAGCACTCCTGAATTTAGAGGCTTGTGCTGTGATATCCTGGTTGTGCAACCAGCCTCAAAGGTTGGAGTTTCTCCAGTGTTCCTGGGTACCATACTAATATTCTATCGTGTCTACCGCTTCCTACTGGACATCTGTCGATTTTTCTCAAGCTGCCTTCATTGCAGGCAACGCTATTGTTATGGGTTCGGTAAATATCGCAGCAGGAGCCAGCATTTGGTATGGAGCAGTGGTTAGAGGAGATATTGAACGCATTGATATTGGCGAGTGCACGAATATTCAGGATGGGGCAATTTTACATTGCGATCCTGGTTTTCCCACAATCATAGAAGATCATGTGACCGTAGGGCATCGCGCTGTGGTGCATTCGGCTTACATTGAGCGTGGAAGTTTGATTGGCATTGGCGCAGTAATTTTAGACGGTGTACGAGTGGGTGCTGGTAGCATTATCGGAGCCGGCGCAGTAGTCACTAAAAATATACCCCCCTTATCCCTGGTTGTCGGTATTCCTGGGAAAGTACAGCGCCAAGTTACACAAACTGAAGCGGCAGAACTTATCGAACACGCCAAGCGTTACGAAAAGTTAGCTTCAGTCCATGCAGGTAAAGGTACTGATATCGGCTTTCTTAAGGGTTAGGGCATGGGGAGACAACGGAAACACGGGAGACAAGGAGAATAACTCTGAGCGTCAACATGCCCAATGCCCAATACTTCTCTACGAGACGCACTCGCATTTGCTCAGTACAAGTGCCCAATGTCTAAAATTTAAACATTCTTTACATATGGGCTGAGAAAAATTGCCCACTTCAGCTAAAAATAAAAATGAGAGCAGTTGACAAAACTTTAATTTCTACTTAAAAGAGGAGTTCTAGATATGGATATCGATTTTCGTTTAGCGATCGTTTTAGCACCAGTTGCTATTGCTGCCGGCTGGGCAGTGTTTAATATTGGCGCTGCGGCTTTAAGACAAATTCAAGGCTTTTTGGATAGAGAAGCCTAAATTAGGCTTAATATCATTTCCTTTCAACCGACTGTTTCTCTTTACTAGTACAGTCGGTTTTATTCATATTGAGATGGGCATTGGGCGTTGGGCATAGGAAGAGGATGGGGTAGAGGGGAAAGTTTACTCCAACTTCCCCTTTGCCCCTTTGCCCCTCTGCTCCCCATCTCCCTTACTCCCTACTCCCCTTCTTGTGGATATCGATTCTGTAATCCAACCTCTTCAACGCTTTGGTGTCCATCTGGGACTCGATGGCATTCTCAATCTCTTAGCAAATCTCGGTAATCCCCATCACCAAGTTCCAGTAATTCACGTTGCTGGCACTAATGGCAAAGGTTCAGTTTGCGCTTATCTTTCCTCGGTACTTACTGAGGCTGGTTATCGTACAGGACGCTACACTTCCCCTCATTTAGTTGATTGGACGGAACGTATTTGTCTCAATGAACAACCAATTTCTTCTGAAGAATTAAACCAATTATTTCAACAAGTACAAGCGGCGATTCTTCCTCATGAGCAATCACCAACTCAATTTGAAGTAATTACTGCCGCAGCTTGGTTATATTTTGCCCAAGCTAAAGTCGATGTCGCAGTGGTAGAAGTGGGACTAGGGGGGCGCTTGGATGCTACCAATGTCTGTTTGGAACCTTTAGTTACGATTATCACTTCCATCAGCCGAGAACACTGGCAACAACTTGGCCCCACCATCGCTGATATTGCTAGGGAAAAAGCAGGTATTCTCAAACCGGGGTGTCCTGTTGTAGTTGGACAATTGCCACCAGATGCCAAAGACGTGGTACGATCGCGTGCTTTAGAATTAAAATGCCCAATTTTTACGCCTCAACCCGCCCGCCAAATCGCTACAGGATGGGCAGAGTATGAAACAATTCAAAATGACGCTCGCAGACTCGCTAACGCTGCGCTAACAAAATTTATAAAATATCCTTTGCCGTTAGCGGGACAAATTCAGTTAAATAATTCAGCTTTGGCTTTAGCTGCTTTAGAGATTCTCCAACAACAGGATTGGCAGATTTCGGAAGCAGCCATCATTAACGGGATGGCGAAAACTCGATGGCCGGGGCGGATGCAATGGACTAGCTGGAAAAATCATAAATTATTACTTGATGGCGCTCATAACACAGCCGCAGCAGAGGTTCTTCGTCAGTATGTCGATAGCTTAGACGCAGTAAAACACAAACCCGTAAATTGGATAATGGGAATGTTTGCTGATAAAGATCATGCTGATATTTTTGCTGCTTTATTGCGACCAGGCGATCGCCTTTTTTTAGTACCAATACCAGTAGAACCTTGGCCTGGTAGAAATTCTGCTGATTTAGACGAACTAGCTAATCTAGCTTACAACCTCTGTCCAGAATTAAGCGATCGCCAAATACATCCAGACTTATTTACAGCATTAGAAACCGCAACCTCAACCGCTACAAAAGACGATTTAATCGTTGTCTGTGGTTCGCTTTATTTAGTAGGCGATTTTTTACAGGGGGATAAATAGGGACTGGGGACTGGGGAGTGTGAGGAGATTGAGAAGTGTGGGGGGAAAGAGAATTTATGCTTCTCCCTCCTCCCACACCTTTCAATGCCCCATGCCCAAATTTACCTTTGATCCCACTGTTGTGCGGCATCTTCTACAGCTTTATCTACTGTTTTTTCGCCTAACATTGCTGCTTGCAAGTTCTCATAAATTGCTTTTTGCAATTTATTAGAATCCTTCAAAGTAGGAGTTAATATTTCTGCTTGTTGCAGTTGTGTGGCAGTGATAACTCGTGCTTTTTCTATTGTTGAAGCATTAGCTGGAACATCTTTAAAGTAAGTGTCAGACAATGCTTTGACTGTAGAAGGTAGAACATTTGCTGCTTTTGCAAAGGCTAACTGATTTTCGTCATTTGTGACAAATAAAGCAAACTTCACGGCGGCGTCTGGTTGTTTGCTGTCACGGGGAATAACTATGTTCATCACTGCGACATTTTTCTTGCCTGTGTCACCGGTGAGTTGTGGTGCTATTTCTGAAGCTTGAGCAATTTTCGGGGCATTATTACCGATCGCTTTGAGAAACTCTGGTCCAGAAGCGAGAAAAGCCGTTTCTCCAGATTGGTATAAATCGATCGCGTGCCGATGTCCTTGGGTCAAAGCCTCTTTAGGCAGCAAACCTTTTTTATACAAGTCTACCCAATATTGAAATGCTGCTTTCCCTTGTGGCGAATTAAACGCGGCTTTACCTTCAGTATCTATTAAAGTCGCTCCCATCTGCACAAAAGATTCCAGCACTTCCCCGGAATCTTGCGGTACAAATGTCACAAAAAAGGCATATTTTCCAGTCTTATCTTTAATTTGTTGTGCTGCTTGTGCCAATTCTGCGTAGGTTGTAGGTACTTTATTTATACCTGCCTGTTTTAATAAATCGGTGTTATAAATGGTTAACCGCGTGGTGAGATACCAGGGAATTCCAAAACTCTTACCGTTAAGCGTGCTTGCTTTCCAGATGTTCGGTAGATAGGAGGAACGTACATCATTTGGAACCTTTGCGTCCAAATCTAACCAAGCATTTCGTCCCGCAAGTTGGGAAGCAAAACCGGGATTGAGGTTAACAACATCAGGTGGCGTTTTTCCGGAGACAGCTGTTAATATTTTGTTCTCCATTGCCGCCCAAGGTACATCAACCCAGTTAACCTTTATACCTTGATTTTGCGATTCAAAATTCGTAATCAGGCTTTTAAAGTAGTCGGTAAATTGAGGTTGCAGTTGCATCGTCCAAAACTCAACAGTTGCTACTCCTGAAGTAGTTTGTTTTGTATTTGTACTAACATTACCTGTACCACAACTTACAATCCAACTAGTTAACAAGCCAAGTAGCACTAAAGCAGTAAGTTGTTTAAATTTTCGCAATTGAATCATCTTACCAGTATTTTTACGCTTGTTCGGGGTGAAAATCTTATGCAGAATTGACGAGATTATAGGCTAAATCAATTACCAGTAGTAGAGATAACTAGGGAATGGGGACTGGGGGCTACGGACTGGGAACTAGGAAATAAGATTAAAAATACTATTTTCCAATTCCCAATCCTTAATCCCCAGTACCCAATCCCCAATCCCCAATTCAATTTAGCAGTCCAGCGGGCACAACTGTGGTTAAAAGCTTCAATAGTCTGTTTGGCAAATCAAATAAAGGTGTCGGCATTGAACTTGCTCCCGAACGAATAAATGTAGTTCAGCTACGCAAGCAGCGTCAAGGTTTGAAACTAGAAATCTTGACATCGGTAGCGGTTCCCGAAGGTATAGTTACCGATGGTCAAATTACCGACCCTCCAGCAATGGCGCAGTTAATTCAAGAAGCGCTAGCCCAAAGCAAAATCAAAACTTCTCATGTTGCAACCGGTGTACCAGGGCGAGATTCTATCGTCCGTCTGATACCGGTGCCAGCAGAGTTAGATGACAAAGAACTGCGGGAAATGGTACTAAACCATGAAGCAGGCCTGTATTTACCCTATCCTCGTGAAGAAGCTGATGTAGATTATCAGAAACTTGGGTACTTTGTAGATGAAGATGGCATTGAAAAAGTACAGGTACTCTTAGTTGCCACCCGCAAGGAGGTAACGGATACCTATATCAGCACATTCGAGCAAGCAGGATTACAAATCGATGTTTTAGAAATTAACAGTTTTGCTCTCATTCGGACTATTCGCGACCAATTGCGACAATTTGGCCCGCAAGAAGCAGCAGTACTAGTTGATATAGAGTTTGACAGCACAGAAATTGCCATTATCGTTAACGGCGTACCGCAATTTTCCCGCACGGTACCCATAGGAACTTATCAAATGCAAACTGCCCTCGCTAGGGCAATGAGCTTACCTACATCACGAGATATGGAAATGTTATATGGGATGGTCATTACCCCCACTCCCATAGACGGTGGCAAAACTGGTGTCACTGAACTCAATCCTGGTATGGCAGCGATATTGAGAGTATTAGGAGAACTAACAGATGAACTGCGCCGTTCCATCGATTTTTACCTCAATCAAAGTGAAAATTTGGAGGTAGCACAGATTTTATTAGCTGGGCCTGGAGGCGGACTCCAACAGCTTGATGAATTCTTTACTCAACGATTGAGTCTACCAACTATCCAAATAGATCCAATCGGGGCTTTGTCTTTGGAAGTTGACAGCGAGAAATATCCGCAGGTACAACGCTCCGGATTAGCAGTCGTGCTTGGTTTAGGAATGCGGGAGGTGTAATAATTTTGGATTTTGGATTTCAAATTTTGGATTGTCTGTTTTGACAATCGCCCTGTTTTAAATTTTGGATCTTAAATTTTGGATTGTCTATTTTGACGGTCACGCTGTTTGAGAATTCTCAAACCATAATATTTATCTCTAGTTGGTGTGAGAAAATGTACAGTTTGGATGTTAACTTTCTTAAAGACCGCCCAGCATATCAGAAAAAGCCTGATAAAAAGGGAAAAATAGCGCTTAGCCTTCCTGGAGGAAATTTAACACCAATATATGTGGGAATTGCACTCGGTGTAGGTCTGCCAGGTCTATTAGGAGTTAGTTGGTGGTTGTTGCAAGGGAAGATCGTTGAGCTAGATGGCACAATAGCACAGCTAGATCAGGAAAGCAAGAGGCTAGATACAGAAATTGGAAATCTGAATAAAATCAAGGCAGAGACGAGTGCAGTTAAGGGAGAGACCCAAGCTTTAATTACTGTATTCGATCAGATTCGGCCTTGGTCAGCGATGCTGCAAGATTTACGCGATCGCATTCCCGCAGCAGTGCAAATTGAAAACATCAGGCAAATTCCACCTATTGCGGCAGCGGAAGGTAAACCACCCAATAATCCAGCGGGTGGATTAGAAATTACTGGATTGGCTCGTTCTTTTAACGATGTCAATGATTTTTTATTGAGTTTGCAACAGTCTCAATTCTTGAAGTCCTCAGAAAGCAAAATTATTACAGCAAACTTAGTAGATGCTCCTGTCACCTCAGGGGTGGCTCAATCAGTTCCTGGTGTAACAATTAAACCTCCACAAGTCGTTAAATACACCATTCAATCGGGCATGAATGATGTTCCTGCTTCAGAATTAATTCGGGAGTTGGAAAAAAAAGGCACAGTGGGACTAGTGGCTCGAATTCGTAGTATGCAACAAACGGGAGTCATTTCAAAATGACGCTGAGTGATGATTTAAATTTTGGCGAACAAGCGGGAGAATTCGATGCAGCAACCCCAGCGCACCCGGTAGTATTTGGCATTGCTTTTACACCAAAAATCATTGGTATTTTGGTAGGGGTAATTGGTTTAGCGGGCGCAGGTTATATAGTATTAAACCTGTTGATGCCAGCTTGGGAAAGCTATCAGCAACAGCAAGCAAAAGTCTCGGAACTCCAAGGGCAAATTAATGAAAAGAAACTTAATATCAAACAGATTGATAAAGTTAAAGAGGAACTAGCACAAGCAAAACAGCAAAAAATTCAAGTTTTAGGTTTATTTGCTAATGAGAAAAGTTTGGATACGTTGCTGTTGGATCTTAACCGTTTAGTTGAGTCTGGCAATGCTCAAACTCCCATTAGTGGAGTGAGAGCAAAACTCAAGAGGTTTCTGCCAATTTCTCAACAACCAGAACCGATTATCGATGGAAGTTTAGGAAAACAGGTTGATGGCAAACTGCAACGCAGCAGTATCAGTGCCGAAATTACCGGAACTTATGAACAAACGCAATCGATAATTCGTAACATTGAGCGTTTACAGCCTTTGTTGATAGTTAAAGATTATCAATCAACTTTAGCTCCAGTTGAGTCAAGGTCAGCAACAGATAAAACACCCGTGCGGGTAGGGCCACCAGCGATTAATACATCATTCCAATTACAGGTATTGATGCCACTTAGTCCAGAAGAAATAGCAGCCGTAGCAGCTAAAACTGCCCCTAAAAAAAAGTAGTTATGAGTTATGAGTTAGAGGTTAGGAGTTATCAGTTATCAGTTATGAATTATGAGTTGTACGTTACAAGCTCTCATTCCTAACTCCTCACTCCTAACTAATTTTAAACTCAGTACTTGTAGCGAACTACTGAAAATTTTTTCTAAACAAGGTTTTATTTAGGTGAGGAATGAACTGTGAAACAGATTCACGGTAATAGTTTTATATTAGGTACTGCTGCTTTTGTTTTTTTGGCAGCTCAACCTGTTTGGGCACAAATCGCTCAAGTTACTAATGTACAGTTAAATCAAGCTAATGGTGGAGTTAGCGTTGTTTTGAAAACTTCTTCAGGGTCGCGCCCCCAAGTTTTCACTACTAAAAGAGGTAAGGCTTTAATTGCAGACATTATTAATACTCAATTACGATTACCACAAGGTAATAGTTTCCGTCAAGATACTCCAGCACCAGGAATTGCTTCGGTAGAAGTTAATCAACTTGATGCTAATAGTGTTCGGGTGACGGTAATTGGCAGCAACAATGCACCTGGCAGTGAGCCGGTAGTGCGATCGCCAAATGGAATTACACTCAGCTTTAGCCCATCTGCTGGCACCACCGCATCGGCATCAACACCAACAGCCCCCACATCCACAGCCACAGCGCCCCCTGCTTCTACTCCCGCCCAAACAGGTCAAAAGCCAGACGTTCTCGTTCCCAACCCCCAAATCACCATCGACGGACAACCAGCACAACCCGCTGGGCCGGGTCAACCCCTGAGTCAGGCTCCACCTTTCTTACCGAGAGCCGTCGCCCCACCAGTGGGAGATATTGCTATTTCTGCTACCGATGCTTCTCCTAGCACCATCGACTTAGCAACACAAGAACGCGTACCTCGGTTAGTACTGCGAGATGCACCGGTGCGTGAAGTTTTGTCATTACTTGCCCGTGCAGCTGGTTTGAATCTGGCTTACATCGGAAGTGAGCAAGGTGGTGGCGGTCAGCAGGGTGGTGGCGGTCAGCAAGGTAGTGCTGCACAAGCGACCTCTCAAACAATCTCGTTAGATATAGAAAACGAGCCAGTGCAAGATGTGTTTAACTACGTCTTGCGCCTTAGTGGTTTAGAAGCTAATCGCAGTGGTCGCACTATTTTTGTCGGGCCAAAACTACCTAATGCGACCCGTGATATGGTTATGCGTAGCCTGCGACTCAATCAGGTAACGGTGGGAGTCGCCTTGAATTTTTTGGTCGGCTTGGGGGCAGAAAGCGCTGTCAGCCGCGAACGACAAGTTACTAGCGTTAATGCTGTTCCTGTGGGCACTGGAGTTGCTCCCATCACCCAAACTCAGACGACGACAGAAACCAGACTCGAAACTCAACGCGCTGAATTCAAAGACTCGAACCCATTACTCAGAGGTTTACAGGCATTAGGAGACGAGCGTACCAATTCTTTGACTTTAATTGGGCCTCCTAGATTAGTTGAGATGGCAATGGCTCAACTAACTCAGCTGGATATCCGGCGTCGTCAAGTGGTGGTCAACGTTAAGATTATCGATGTTAACCTCTTGAACACCCAGGATTACAACACTAGCTTTTCCTTTGGGGTTGGCAACAACTACTTTACAAATGATGGTGGTGCAGCATCCCTCAATTTTGGCGGTTCGAGACCAGCAACAAGAGCTGAGGCGTCAAGCAGTGTGACTAGTACACCTACAACAGCTAATCCACTTCAAAGCTCAAATGTTTTTATAGACCCAAATACAGGAACAGCTACCGCTGGCACAAACTCTAATCCACTACAACCAGGTATTACAGCATTTACACCAGGAACAAGTACAACTGCAATTGTGCCAACAGCGATTGATCCTGTTACTGGTACACCGACTCAGTTTCAGCAGCAAACCACGACAACCCCTTCAACAACCACATACGCCTTACCAACTTTATTCCAGTTCCCCAAACGCCTTCTTGCTAGCTTGCAGGCTCAAGTCCAAAATGGCAACGCCAAGATTTTGACAGACCCAACCTTAATTGTCCAAGAAGGTCAAACCGCTAATGTTAACCTGACTCAGGAAGTGGTAGGCAATATTAAAAGGGAAATCGTTCGTGATGCGAATCTTGCTACAGAAACGATTTCAGCGGAAAAAGACCGAGTAGGTTTAACACTAGCTGTCAAAGTTGAACGGATTGACGATAACGGTTTTGTCTCTCTATCGGTAGCTCCCGTTGTCAAGGCGCCCCAAGCTCCAGCTACTATCAATGTTGGAGGTGGTGGTAGTCAACAAATATTCTTGGTATCTGAGCGTTCTCTGAATTCTGGCTCGATTCGCTTGAGAGATGGTCAAACGTTAATTCTCTCAGGTATTATTCAAGATTCCGACCGGACAAGTGTCTCCAAGATTCCTATCTTAGGCGATCTTCCGTTAATTGGTTCGCTGTTTAGAAGTACAAACAGATCCAACCAGCGCAATGAGGTAATTGTCTTGCTCACACCTCAGATTATGGATGACTCTGAGAACTCTTCCTACGGTTATAATTACACCCCTAGCCCACAGGTGCGACAAATTCTTGAGCGTCGGGGCTTGAAGCTTCCTAGTGGCCAGTAAGAAGCATAATACACAAGGTGAGTCGTTCTGGCATAGGCTCAGATCCCCGACTTCTTTAAGAAGTCGGGGATCTTTTTGTTCACAAGTCAGATTAAATGTCATATTCTAAAATAAAAATACCCAATCACAATGTAGTAATAGTGGTGAATACTGATGAGTACAGAACAAGAGTTATTAACAAAGTGGCGTTCTCTTCCACAAGACAAACAAGAGGAAGTTTTAGATTTTGTTGAATTTCTTAGTTTGAAAAACACTGCAAATAAAACTCCCTTGGGAGAACGTTTGCAGCAAATTCGCACTAGGATTGTTGCTTCTGGTAAACATTTATTAGATGAAGATGAAATCGAAAAAGAACTCGCCAGTCGTAGAGGTGGGCTACAGGCTAGAGAAGAATGAAAATAACTTATATTGATTCAGGAGTATTACTCAGCGCAACAGATGGTGTTGGTCGAATTGCTGAGAAAGCCCTTGAAATATTAGGAGATTCCCAAAGGGAATTCGCCTCTAGTAAGTTTGTCAAATTGGAAGTAAGCCCTAAAGCGATTTATAACAAGCAAACACAAGAAGCTCAATTCTATGAAGAGTTTTTTAGCGATGTTACCTATTGGGCGAACGATTTGGCTCATATTGTTCAAGAGGCTTACCAAATTGCTTCTCAGTATGGTTTAGCAGCTATGGACGCGCTTCATGTAGCTGCTGCGTTGTCAGTTGGTGCAGAAGAATTAGTCACAACTGAGAAAAAAACAAAGCCCATGCATCGAGTAGCTAGTATTAATGTAGTTTCTATTTTTGATTAATTGATGAGGTTTTATAACAGAGCGATCGCCTTTAGTCTCAAGTGCAGTTAGTTCGCGATCGCCACGGAATCCATTATGATTAAGCTGGTGGAATTTCTTGAAAAAAAGTGTCTGTGGAATTCTCTTCAAATAAGAAGTTTGATGTTTGGATAATAAATGGAAGTTCTGCTCCTATAAGACCTCGCTGGATGCGTTCTGAGGTTTCAGAATAAACTACAAATAAAGGATATATGCTATTAGCTCCCTCACTCAAAATATGGCTGTGGCGGAGAGGCATCAACCATTCATAATCATTGTCTAAAAAAATTTGGGATTGTCGCCAACGTCCTAACAAATCAGAAAAGTCTTCATGGGGACGATGAATAAAGATTAAAATCTCTACTCCAGTTTTAATTTTCCACTCTGGATCGCACATCAAAATTGCCACATCACAAGGTAAAGAAATTGCCTGTGAAACTGTTGTAGCAGTCTTGCGAAGACGAACAATTGGTAAAGGGATAGAGATTACACTGTCATCTGGACGGCGCAGACTGGGGATCATTTCCAAGTATGGACGGTGTTGTTTTAGTAAGGCGATCGCAGCCTGATGATTACTGTACTCTGCTAAGCTCGCTTCGTACTGAGATTTTTGCACAGTCATAGTAAATTAGTTATGAGTTATGAGTGAGTATCTAAGAAAAAAATTAGTTAGTTTACAGTTGGAATTGCAGAGTTAAGAAAAAATTAATTATTTAAAAATTAAAAATCATAAATCAAGAGTTTTAACTCCTAACTCTTAACTCTTAATTCCTAACTTTATAACTCCTAACTCTTAATCCCTTATCCCAGTTTTTCAAATACTTTAAACATCGGTAAATACATTGCCAGCAAAATTGTACCAACCATTCCCCCTAGAACCAAAATCATAATTGGTTCTAAAACACTGGTGAGTGCTTTTACTGCTTGCTCAACTTCATCTTCATAGAAGTCAGCAACTTTCATCAACATCCCATCTAATTCTCCGGTTTCTTCTCCGATACTAATCATCTGAATTGCCATAGCCGGAAAAACTTGATCTCTTTGCAAAGCAATGCTAATCATGCCTCCTTGTTGGATCTCTAAGCGGGCTGCATCTATAGCATTAGCAATTACTTGGTTTCCTGATGTATCTCGGACAATTTCCAAGCAAGTTAAAATTGGCACACCTGAACGAGTCAAAGAACCAAAAGTCCGGCTAAAACGTGCAACAGAAGATTTTTGAATCAAATCACCAAACAATGGCATTTTAAGAGAAAGGCGATCGATTGTTTGGCGGCCAAGAGGAGTTTTAGCGTATCGTGAATAGGCAATTTTAAATCCTATAAGTCCACCGATAAGCCCGAAAACCTTAGGACTTCTCAAAAATAGACTAGCATCCATCAAAAATTGGGTTAGAGGTGGTAATTCAGTTCCGATTTCTGTAAAAATCTTCGCAAAAACGGGAATCAGAAAAATGGTCATACCGAGAAAGATAGCAACTGCTATAAAACCCACGACCGTTGGATAAGATAATGCTGATTTAATTTGGTTTTGTAAGCGAGCAACATCTTCTAACAACTTGGCTAAACGATTCAATACTTCGTCTAGAACACCACCAACTTCGCCGGCTTGAATCATACTCACATATAATCCATCAAAGCATTCAGGATGCTTCCGCATTGCCTCTGAAAGATTCATTCCAGTTTGAACATCGTTGCTAATCTCGACGAGAGCTTGTTTCAGTTTAGTATTACTACACTGTTCAGAAAGTACCCCCAGACTTCTAACGATCGCCACTCCAGCATTCATCAAAACGGCAAATTGACGGGAAAAAACTGCTTTGTCTTTAACAGAGACTTTCACAAAAGAATTCTGGATTTTCTTTATATCCAGCCCCGCTTGAAAGCCTTTAGATTCTTTAAGTTCTTGGACTACAAAACCTTGTTCTCTGAGACTAGTACGAGCTTGTGCCAAGGATTCGGCACTAATTTTTTCTGTTCGAGATTTTCCTTGAGAATCCCGAACACGAGCAACAAATGTTGGCATAAACAAATTCAAAATAGTTGTTAGTTATTGGGCATAGGGTAGAGGGCATGGGGCATTGGTTATTTCCTCTATCTCCCCATCTCCTCATCCCTCGATTAATGTGCTTTAACAGCCCCATTGACTCCCGGCTTTGCACCTGCTGGTGGTGTAGAAGAACCGATGAGACGTTGGATTTCATCTGGCTTAGAAGTCTTAGACATTGCTGCTTCAAATGAGATTGTTCCTGCTTTGTAATAGTCGGCCAAAACTTTCTCCAGAGTTTGCATACCCAATTTGCCGCCAGTTTGAATAGCTGAGTAAATTTGCGATGTTTTGCCTTCTCTAATTAAGTTAGAAATAGCCGGAGTAACAATCAAAATTTCTTGAGCCATTACCCGACCATATTCGCCAGGCTTGGGATTTTTCTTAGAAACTAATGTTTGGCTAAATACAGCTACTAAAGAGTTTGATAATTGTACCCGCACTTGGGTTTGTCTTTCATGGGGGAAAACGTCGATAATCCGGTCAACAGTTTGTGCAGCGGAACTAGTGTGTAGCGTACCAAATACTAAGTGTCCTGTTTCTGCTGCGGAAATCGCCAACGAAATCGTTTCCAAATCGCGCATTTCTCCCACCAGAATAATATCTGGATCTTCCCGTAAAGCTGCTTTTAAAGCATTAGCGAAACTCTTGGTATCTTCGCCCAATTGCCGTTGGTGAACCAAACTTTTAATTGGTTCGTAAACAAATTCAATGGGGTCTTCTACAGTTAATATATGCTCTGCTTTGGTGCGGTTAATTAAGTCAATCATTGCCGCTAGGGTTGTTGTTTTCCCGGAACCCGTAGGGCCTGTCACCAAAATTAGTCCTCTGGGCTTATCGGACATTTCCCGCACTACATCAGGTAGACCTAATTTTTCAAAGTTAGGAATCTTAGAACTTAATGCCCGTAAACAAGCAGCATAAGCACCACGCTCTTTATAGACATTCACCCGGAAGCGAGCGAGACCTTTAACACCATAAGAACAATCTAATTCCCAGGTCTGTTCTAAGGTTTTACGCTGGGTATTGTTGAGCATACTAAAAATCAGCCTTTGACACTGATCTGCTGTCAACACATGCTCACCTATGGGAGTGAGTTTGCCACTGATGCGAAAGTAGGGAGGTAAACCTGCGGATAAATGCAGATCCGAACCTCCCATTTCAATCATCTGCTCCATCAAGTCTTCAATCATCATTTCCATAGTTTTGCTTCCTTTTAATGTTTGTTATTTGCCATTTGTCCTTTGTCTTTTGTCATTTGTCAGTTGTTTTAAGTTACTAACCATCAACCAATGACTAATGACCAATGACCAATGACTAATGACTAATGACTAATGACCAATGACTAATCTTGAAAACGAGATGTCAGACAGTAGGGACAATCTAGCCATTCTGGTTTCAAGGTGGCATCACAAGTCCGACAGGTAAGACCTGTCTTGCGTTTGGCTTTTAATTCTGCTTCCAAACCCGTATCTGTAAAGGTCACCCGTTCTACTTCTTCGAGGGTAGTAGAGCCTTGACGTACTAAGTCCAGACTGTAAGCCAGCAAGGTTTTCATGCCTTCTTCTACCGCCACTTCTTTGATACGTTCTGTGGGTGCTTCTTCGTTGATTAGGGTTTGGAGGTTTTCGGTGACTCGCATGACTTCATAAACACCACAACGCCCTTTGTAGCCGACGCCATTACAAGCTGGGCAAAGGTGATTTTTGGTTTTGGCTTCTGCGATCGCTTCTAATGTCAAAGTGTTGGCTTTGTAGAAAGTGACTTCTACTTCAGAGGACGCTGACAGACCATAACGTGCCAATTCCTCAGTTGTGGGAGTGTAGGGAATCCGACATTCAGAACATACCCGCCGCACCAGACGTTGAGCCAAAACGCCAATCAGGGAACTAGAAACCATGAAAGGCTCAATCCCCATTTCTCCCAAACGAGCGATCGCTCCTGGGGCATCATTGGTATGTAAGGTAGTTAATACTAAGTGACCAGTTAAAGCAGCCTCAATCGCTGTTTTTGCTGTTTCCTTGTCCCGTGTTTCACCCACTAGTAATACGTCTGGATCTTGTCGCAAGAAAGCCCGCAGAGCCGTAGCAAAATCCAGCCCTTTTTCTCGAATCACCTGTACTTGAGTAATCCCTGGAAGACTGTATTCGATCGGGTCTTCTACAGTACTGATATTAATTCCGGGATCATTCTTTTCCGCCAGCGCCGAATACAGTGAGGTTGTTTTACCGGAACCAGTCGGCCCAGTCACCAAAATTAGACCAAAGGGACGGCTAACCATATCCTGGACAATGTGTAAAGTCTCTGGATCAGTGATTAATTTATTCAATCCCAGTTGGGTGGAAGAATTATCCAAAATCCGCAGCACCACCTTTTCCCCGTAGCGACTGGGTAAGGTATTTACACGGAAGTCTACTTTGCGTCCCTCAAACATCCGCCGGATGCGTCCATCTTGGGGTAAACGCCTCTCGGCAATGTCTAGATTGGAGATGATTTTAAACCGGGCTGTCACCGCCGGAATAATTTTTTTCGGCATCAGCGGGAAAGCTTCACGCAGCACTCCATCTTTACGAAAGCGAATGCGTAAGTTTTCTTCTTGTGGTTCCACATGAATATCCGAAACTTTTTCATGCAAGGCTTTAGCCAGGATTCTGTTGACAAGGTTAATAACTGGGGCATCTTCAGCGCCCTTCATCGCTGCCCCTAGATCAGCCTCCATCTCCTCAGGGGCATCTTCAATGTCGAGATTTCCGAGATTTTCTAAGTCCTGACTAATATCTGTAGAGCTTTCTCGTTCTAGATGCTTTTGCCGAACAGCCAGGTCATCCAAGTATTGGTTGATTAGCTGTTGGTAGTCCTCCTGTGTAATCACCATGCGCTGCAATGCCAAGCCTTGGGGGCGCAAGATGCGATTGAGATCATCGGAAGCCTCTAGATTATCTGGAGCAACCATCGCCACTAAAACTGAAGGCGGGGTTTGGTCTTCGTGTTTCGACAGTGGCACCAAACGATGACGACGGCAGATATCGACCGGAATCAGGGTATCAATCAGGCTCCCCACCATCGTGTTGCCAACGGAGTTGACTTCCGGATCGAGGAACTCAACTCCGTAGAGTATTTTTAATTCAAATAGCTGTTGTTTTTTGTATTGCCTGAGCAGCTCAGGTGATAGTTGTTGTCCAGTAATTGACTCTAATACTTCCGTAAGCGGTCTACCGGATTTGCGGCTTTCAATTAGTGCCTGTCTCATCTGTTCGCTATTAACATAGCCAGATTGCACTAGCTTGTTGCCGAAGGGCGAAAACTCTGTTCTAGTAGTTAGAGCGGTACTGCGCCGTTGTGGTGACGAGTGAGTCATAAATCAGCAATTGATTTGGGAAAACCTCTGGTTAGAGTATTCCCAGCATGTGACACAGAATTCTCATTTACCACAAAAGTCCTCAGTGCCAAGTGCAAAAAAAGTAATAGTCAAGAAAATTAACCCAAGCGAGAACTGTTATAAATTTCAGTCATGGGGTATGACCCAGAACTCAAAATAGATAATTCAGAAAGAACTTCTGGTTTTTTGAAAGCAACCCATACAAAGCGCACTATCCCCTACAAATGAAAGAAACACTTCCCCCACTCCCTGGTTTAGTGACTCAACACTTAGAACTTTTGAAGGAATCAGAATATTGAATAAATCGTTAAATTTTAAGTAGTAACTCATTAAAAACCCTATCGATGAATAAGATGAGGGGCAAATCAGATTCAGCGCCACTCTTGCAAAATACTTACTCCTAGAGTTACGCTACTCGTTCGGGTTACCGCACTAGGAGTGTCTTAACTAGCGCGTTCATCATTTGTCACAATAAGATGACGGTGACATCACTCCAGGAACTTGTCGGCAATCAAATCAGCCTCAGTTGCAAGTCGTGAATGACGACGGTTGCAAGCTATGGGGATGTACTGCCATAAAAAGCATCTGGAATCAGTAGACAATGATGGATGAAAATAAACAGATAAACAATACAAGCCAGCAATTGGGTGAACCAACAGAGGTAAAGCAAGCAATGAAAAGCGATTCCCCAGCCCAAATCAATTCCAATGAATCTGGCAGCGAAGTTACTGAGCAAGTGGCAGCCCAAACCAATGTAACGGCGGATACGGCTACTCTTAATCAAGAAAATGGCGTCGCTGCAAGCGATAAAGCTGAACTGGAAACAGCAGCTTTGGCAGAACTGACTCAACAAATCGAGTCTCTCAAAGCCCAACTAGAAGAACGTAGTACTCAATATATGCGGATTGCCGCTGATTTTGAGAATTACCGTAAACGCACTAGCAAAGAAAAAGAAGAGCTAGAGGTGCAGATGAGGCGCAACACAATTATGGAATTGCTGCCAGTGGTCGATAATTTTGAGCGGGCGCGATCGCACCTCAAACCGCAATCTGATGGCGAAATGACCATCCATAAAAGTTACCAAGGTGTTTATAAACAATTAGTAGATACCCTTAAACGCTTAGGTGTCTCACCAATGCGTCCGGAAGGTCAAGAATTCGATCCCAACTTGCACGAAGCAGTAATGCGGGAACCTACGGATGAACATCCTGAAGGAACAGTGTTAGAAGAGTTAGTGCGCGGATATTACTTGGGCGAGCGCGTGCTGCGCCATGCAATGGTCAAAGTAGCTGCTCCCAAGGAAGATACACCTGCCGCACCAGACGATCAGTCGAGTCCAGCCAACAGTTAAGCTGTAATCGCTCGCCTCGCTGACCAAAAGTGCCTGGGTTCTAGCAGAGGCGAGCATCATTACTGAGTATTGGGAAGATGAGGGGGATGAAGAAGACGCAAAGAGTGGGAGACGCGGGGAAAGAAGATGTCGAGAGTGGGAGACGCGGTAGCTCTTAATGAACTCTCCGTCTCTTTACGTCCCCGCGTCCCCGCGTCCCCGCGTCTTTTCCCCTTACCCCTATTTCTAGATGCTGAAGTTTTGAGCTAACCTTGGTTCGGAGCAAAAAAAATTAATCCGCGACATCATAATTACAGCATAAAAGCTCAGTAAAAATACTGGTAAATATGGGAAAAGTTATTGGGATCGACTTAGGCACTACTAACAGTTGCGTCGCAGTTTTGGAGGGCGGTCAACCACTTGTGATCTCCAATTCTGAAGGTGGACGAACTACTCCAAGTATTGTGGGATTTGGCAAGAGTGGCGATCGCTTGGTCGGTCAACTGGCAAAGCGCCAAGCAGTAACCAATGCCGAAAATACAATTTACAGTATTAAAAGATTCATCGGTCGGCGTTGGGAAGATACTGAAGTAGAACGCGATCGCGTACCCTACAACTGTGTCAAAGGTCGAGATGATACTGTTGATGTGCAAATTCGCTCAAAAAACTACACACCACAAGAACTATCCGCCATGATCCTGCAAAAGCTCAAGCAGGATGCAGAAAATTTTTTGGGTGAAACCGTCACTCAGGCAGTGATCACCGTACCAGCATATTTTACAGATGCTCAAAGACAGGCAACTAAAGATGCTGGTACCATTGCTGGACTAGAAGTCCTGCGAATCATCAATGAACCAACCGCTGCCGCTTTAGCTTTCGGATTAGATAAACAAGAGCAAGAGCAGTTAATTTTAGTCTTCGACTTGGGAGGAGGTACCTTCGACGTGTCGATTCTGCAACTTGGGGATGGTGTTTTTGAAGTTAAGGCAACTTGTGGTAATAACCACTTGGGTGGAGATGACTTTGATAATGCGATCGTGCGTTGGATGATAGAACGCTTCCAGCAACAAGAAAAAATCGACCTTTCCCAAGATAAGATGGCACTCCAACGCCTAAGGGAAGCAGCAGAAAAGGCAAAAATTGAACTCTCCAGCATGGTCAACACCTCCATCAATTTGCCATTTATCACTGCTGATGAAACCGGTCCTAAGCATCTGGAGATGGAACTCAGCCGCTCTAAATTTGAAGAACTTTCAGGGCAATTAATCGAAGCTACCATCGAACCGATGATCCAAGCCCTCAAAGACGCCGATCTCAAACCACAAAACATAGATCGGATTATTTTGGTAGGTGGTTCTACCCGCATTCCCGCAGTCCAAAATGCGCTGATCAAGTTTTTCAATGGCAAAGCTCCAGATCGCTCTATCAATCCTGACGAAGCTGTAGCACTAGGAGCTGCTATCCAAGCAGGGGTATTGGGTGGCGAAGTCGATAATCTCTTACTATTGGATGTCACTCCCTTGTCTTTAGGGATTGAAACCTTGGGTGAAGTGTTCACGAAAATCATTGAACGCAACACCACAATTCCTACTAGTAAGTCACAAATATTTTCCACAGCAGTTGATGGACAAACCTCGGTGGAAATTCACGTCCTCCAAGGTGAACGGGCAATGGCACGAGATAACAAAAGTCTTGGTAAGTTTCTCCTAGCAGGAATTCCACCATCACCTCGTGGTGTACCGCAAATTGAAGTATCTTTTGAAATTGATGTCAACGGCATCCTCAAGGTTGGAGCGCAAGACAAAGGGACAGGTAGAGAACAGAGTATCAGGATTACTAATACAGGTGGTTTAAGTACCAACGAAGTCGAACGGATGCGCCAAGAGGCCGAATTGTTTGCCGAAGAAGACAGAAGACGTAAAGAACTGGTTGAACTAAGAAACCAAGCAGATAATCTGTTGTTCAGTTACGAATCCACCATCAAGGATAATGGCAACTTTATCGGCGATCAGATGAAAACTTTGGCTAGTGAAAAAGTTGCACAACTCCAAGCTGCAATGATTGACTCCAGCATCTCCACAGCAGAATTTAAGCAGCGCTTAGACGACTTTCAACAAACCCTGTTTGCTATTGGAGCCGATGTCTACAACCGAGCTAACAGCCAAAGCGACGAAATTGACGAACCTTCAACTGGTGTGTTTACCCCAGAAATAGACTCAGCGATGAATGGTACACTCATACCCCAATTCAACTTTGATTTTGACGAAGAAAGTACTGCACAAGCTGATTATGAAGCGATAGATTAGGGATTAGGGATTGGGTACTGGGGATTGGTGATTGGATATCTAGTCCCCAGTACCCAAATTTTGAGATTTTTATTAAAACACTTTAATATATCTAAATATATTGATGCTAAATTTAGCGAAGTTTCACAAGACCTCAGCAGTTTGCTAGATTGTAGAAGCAAATTACTGTGGGCTAAACGGTGTGCTAGTTGAGATGCGATCCAAAGCATATGTATGGGTGGTTTTCCACACCTGATGGTGCGGCTAGCCCCTCTGGTTGATGGGCGGGGTTTTCCTCTCCTACGTAGCACAATTGTAAAAGAGACAGCAAACTCGGCAGTGAGAAGTTTGAGCAGAGGTTTTCTCTGTTTGTAACTGCTTCTGTAAATTTTGTCGTCTCCCACGACGAAAGCTATTGCTCAAGATTTGTCGGTGATTTTTGTAAAAGGTAAAGGGTAAAATCAATTATTAACAAAAATTAATTTTCTCTTTTGCCTGTCCTCCGGCAAGCCGCCCTTCCAAAGACGCTTTGTAGGCAAAACGCCTCTTTGTAGGGTAGCAAGTAACCGTAACGTTCTACTGCCTCCTGCTTTGTTCCTTCTAACTTTTACCTTTGCTATATGGCCCGCGACTACTATGAAATCCTGGGTGTCTCTCGTGACGCCGACAAAGAAGAAATCAAACAAGCCTATCGCCGTTTAGCCCGGAAGTATCACCCAGACGTGAACAAAGAACCGGGAGCGGAAGAACGCTTTAAAGAAATTAACCGTGCTTATGAGGTACTCTCAGAACCAGAAATCCGCGCTCGTTACGATCGCTTTGGTCCAGAGGGCGTGTCAAGTGGAGCTGGTGCAGGCTTCCAAGATATTGGCGATATGGGTGGCTTTGCCGATATCTTTGAAAGTATTTTTAGTGGCTTTGCTGGAGGTATGGGTGGCCCAGCGCAACAGCAAAGACGCCGCAGTGGTCCCGCGCGAGGTGATGACCTGCGGCTAGACCTGAAGTTAGACTTTCGGGAAGCAGTATTTGGCGGTGAAAAAGAAATCCGAATTTCGCATTTGGAAAATTGTGAAGTTTGTAGCGGTTCTGGTGCGAAACCAGGAACACGTCCGCGTACATGTTCAACTTGTAGCGGATCGGGTCAAGTCCGTCGTGTTACTAGAACACCCTTTGGCAGTTTCACCCAAGTCTCGACTTGTCCCACTTGTAATGGAACAGGGATGGTAATTGAAGATAAGTGTGATGCGTGTGATGGTAAAGGCGCAAATCAGGTAACAAAGAAACTCAAAATTACCATTCCAGCTGGGGTGGATAATGGCACACGCTTGCGGATTTCTAATGAAGGAGATGCTGGTCAACGCAGTGGTCCTCCAGGGGATTTGTACGTTTACTTGTTCGTGAATGAGGACGAGGAATTCCAACGGGATGGCATCAATATTCTCTCGGAAATCAAAGTTAGCTACCTGCAAGCAATTTTGGGCTGTCGGTTAGAGGTAGATACAGTAGACGGGCCAGTGGAACTAATTATTCCTGCGGGAACTCAGCCGAATACGGTCATGAAGTTGGAAAATCGCGGCGTACCTAGATTAGGAAATCCCGTCAGTCGTGGCGATCATATGCTGACGATATTAATTGATATTCCCAACAAGGTAACCCCAGAGGAGAGGGAACTTTTGGAGAAGCTGGCTAAAATTAAAGGAGATCGCACTGGCAAAGGCGGTTTAGAAGGATTCTTGGGAAATCTGTTTAAGTAATGAAGTCCTCTTCTATTTCAACTCCTGATGCTCAACTTGATTTACGCGGCACCCCTTGCCCAATTAATTTCGTGCGGACAAAACTACGTTTAGAGAAAATGCCACTAGGCGGTTTGCTAGAAGTCTGGCTAGACCCAGGAGAACCAATTGAGCAGGTTCCCGATAGTCTGACTATGGCAGGTTATCAGGTGGAAAAAATTACAGATTGTAGTAGTTATTTTTCCCTGTTAGTGCGTCGTCCAGTTAATAACCAATGATGGCGGAAAGTTTTGCCGCAACTGGACAGTTATTGGGTACTGTGCTGGCCGTGCAGGCTAATTTTTACCGGGTACAGCTAGATCAAGAGCATGGGGAGCATAGGAGCAGGGGAGCAGAGGAGAAAATAGATTTAAATGCCCCTCTGCCCCTCTGCCCCTCTGCCCCCCTCCTCCTCTGTACTCGTAGAACACGGCTGAAAAAAATCGGACAACAGGTGATGGTAGGCGATCGCGTTGTTGTAGAGGAGCCAGATTGGGCTGGAGGACGGGGAGCGATCGCTGAAGTTTTACCTCGCCAAAGTGAATTAGATCGTCCAGCGATCGCCAATGTCAACCAAATTTTATTAGTATTTGCTGTCGCCGATCCGCCTTTGGAACCTTATCAATTAAGTCGGTTTTTGATTAAGGCTGAGTCTACTGGTTTGGATGTGCTTTTATGCTTGAATAAAAGTGATTTAATTTCACAACAGGAACAACAGCAAATTAGCGATCGCCTACTCGGTTGGGGTTATCAAACGTTATTTATTAGTCTTACAAATGGCATTAATATTGACCAAGCAGCTAATTATCTCAGCAATAAAATTACTGTAATTGCTGGGCCTTCTGGCGTAGGCAAATCTAGCTTGATTAATGGGCTGATTCCCAATGCTAACCTGCGAGTAGGGGAGGTTTCTGGTAAATTAGCTCGTGGTCGTCATACCACACGTCATGTAGAATTATTTGAATTGCCTAGCGGTGGTTTGTTAGCAGATACTCCGGGTTTTAATCAGCCTGATATGGATTGTAATCCAGAGGAATTAGTACATTATTTTCCAGAAGCAAGAGAACGGTTAGCAGTTGCTAAGTGTCGATTTAGTGATTGTCTGCACCGAGATGAACCTGAGTGTGCAGTACGCGGAGACTGGGAACGATACGAACATTATTTAGAATTTTTGGACGCAGCGATCGCTCGTAAAACACAACTTCACCAACAAGCCGATCCTGAATCCAATCTCAAGTTAAAAAGTAAAAGCAAAGGGCAGAGTCAATACGAACCCAAACTGGAAACTAAAAAGTATCGCCGTGTTTCCCGAAAGACTCAGTTACAGGACTTGCAACAGCTGTATCAAGAAAGCGAAGAATAGAAAAAGAAGCCGTCAAAATAATTCGTAATTCGTAATTCAAGCCCCTACCTTTAGGTATGAGCTTGAATAATAAATAAGTTTTTATTATGGGTAATCATCCGGACATCATATAGGACTAGTATTTGATTTATGAAAAAATCTAAGTATATGTAGGGTGTGTTACGGCTTCCGTAACGCACCAGAATATTCGGATGGTGCGTTAGCCTACGGCATAACACACCCTACTGAAATATTTTCAGAAATCAAATATGATTCCTATATTAGAGGTTGTTTGGAAAGTGGCAAACTCTACTAAAAACCCCCTTTTCCTACAAGGGAATGGGGGCTGGGGGGTTAGGTTTCTAAGATTTTGATGTTAGCAATAATACTTTTTAAACATCCTCTAAAGCTTGTTTTTTATTCTTAGCAACCAACGCTCCCAAGGATAAACCTAATAAACCTAACATGCTACCTGGTTCAGGAACAGGGGTAACATCTGCCTGTGCTATCCCCTGATAAGTTCCCAAACCAGCTGCTGAAAAATAAAGCGATCCGAAACCGGGTTGGAAACTTAAAGGACCAGCATTTACAAAATCGATAGACCCTCCGAAGGGGCCGCCACCTGAACCACCGAAGTTGATCAAACGATCGCTACCATTAGTTTGGATTCTTGCAAGAATATTAGCCAGTGGCGTTGCAAGAGCCGTGTTGGTAAAGCTATTTCCATTAACATTAAAGGAAAAGTTAAAGTTTGGTAAAGACGTAAGTGCGAATGTTCCATCTCCAGGGTCTCCGTCAAAGCTAAACGTTCCTGTTCCTACGAAGGGAGAAGTTACAGTGGCATTAGGCGTATTATCAAATTTAAAATCAAAGGTTAGTGCTTGTGATTTGAGAGGTGAAACGGCGATCGCAGTTACGGCTACTATGCTTGATGTTAAGACAGTAAAGATGTTTTTGCTCATTTTGGCCTGGTGTAGTCTACTATGTCAGATATACTGAAAACAATGATAACAGCATGTATATATTGAAACTGTAAATTTACTTTGTAATTTCAATGAATTCCGATGTACTTATATATAAGTAGTATACGTATTTTCCGAATCAAGAAAACAGAGCAAGTTCATACTTGAGAAGTCTAGCAATCAAGTTGCAATGTAATCCAAAACTTTTTCTGCGGTTACGATATTGTTATTTCAGGATGCGAAAAATCTTCAGTTAGCGATGAATGTCTCCACCAAAAATACTTATTTAAGGTGTATCCTTTTTATGCTTTTTCTATTCGCGCAAGAGGTCTAATTTTTATATCTAAAAGTAGCGTCTTATGCCATTTTTGCTTTAATACTAGTATAAATATTGAGCCAATATAAGTGTAATTATAAGCACAATAATATTGAATTGCAAATTGGCAATTACAGCAGTTAGAAGTTTATCGTCGAGAAACTGCCCAGTTAAAACTGATAGCAACTTTGTTAGCTGATGACGAAATTACATCAACACTTTTGCCAGGTTTTAGCGTTCGAGTTCAACGCTTTTTTGTATAATTTTGGCGTAGGCGTAGCCCGCCTTAGGCATCACTCCTGAAATTCAACCTCACCAAACAAAGTAAAAGTAAAATTTTTCTGGAGGCAGATACTAACGGCATCTGGTTAAAAAATAATTACTAAACTCCAAAGGCAAAAAGTTTACAAAAGGACTGTAAGTGAGAAACCCGATTTTTGTGCTGCAACAAGTCAACCCACAACCGGAGTAGGAATGCCCAGGAGTTCAAATATTGGTACAAAGCTTTTAAGGGACTTTCAGTTTAAAAAACATTCCATCCCTGCGGGACGCTCCGCGAACGTAGGGGCTTTACAGCTGTGCGCCCCTACAAATGTACAAATAATTTGGGATAATTTATTTTTTGGAAGTCCCTAAATTAATTGAAAACTCGTATAAACCTAACTGACGATCCCCATAAAGTCTTAAAATATTGTTAATTTCTGGCAAACCCCTCCACCTTCAACTTACAAGTATCACCCCAAAATCACTATGGCTATTGGCTATGTCGCGCTTGTCCTTCATGCACATCTGCCCTTCGTTCGTCACCCAGAAAGTGACTATGTGTTGGAGGAAGAATGGCTCTATGAAGCCATCACAGAAACTTACATCCCATTATTGAAAGTATTTGAAGGCTTAAAGCGAGACGGTATCGACTTTAAAATCACGATGAGTATGACACCACCTCTAGTGTCGATGCTTCGTGACCCTCTACTGCAAGAACGCTATGACGCCCACTTAGCACAACTAGAAGAACTTATAGAGATGGAGGCCGAGCGTAACGTCCATAATGGACATATTCGCTACTTGGCCGAACATTACGCCACTGAGTTTAACGAAGCGCGTCAAATATGGGAACGCTACAAAGGTGACTTGGTGACGGCTTTTAAGCAGTTCCAAGATAGTAATAACCTGGAAATTATCACTTGCGGCGCTACCCACGGCTACTTGCCGTTGATGAAAATGTATCCGCAAGCAGTGTGGGCGCAAATTCAGGTAGCCTGTGAACACTACGAAGAAACTTTTGGACAAGCACCCAGAGGTATCTGGTTACCTGAATGCGCTTACTACGAAGGTGTAGAGCGGATGCTGGCAGATGCTGGTTTACGTTACTTCCTCACCGACGGACATGGCATTCTTTACGCCCGTCCCCGTCCGCGCTTTGGTACTTATGCCCCGATTTTCACAGAAACTGGTGTTGCTGCCTTTGGTCGAGATCATGAATCTTCTCAACAGGTATGGTCTTCTGAAGTTGGCTATCCTGGGGCCGCAGAATATCGAGAATTTTACAAAGATTTGGGCTGGGAAGCAGAATATGAGTACATTAAGCCCTACATTATGCCCAATGGTCAACGCAAAAACACGGGCATTAAATATCACAAAATTACTGGACGTGGTTTAGGGCTGTCAGATAAGGCACTCTACGACCCTTATTGGGCACGGGAAAAGGCAGCGGAACATGCCGCTAACTTTATGTATAACCGAGAGCGGCAATCTGAACATCTTTATGGTATAATGCAGCGCCCGCCAATTATCGTTTCGCCTTATGACGCCGAGTTATTTGGGCATTGGTGGTATGAAGGCCCTTGGTTCATTGATTTTCTATTCCGCAAGTCATGGTATGACCAAGGAACCTATGCAATGACCCACTTAGCAGATTATCTGCGATCGCATCCAGTACAGCAAGTCTGTCGTCCTTCCCAGTCAAGTTGGGGTTTCAAAGGTTTCCACGAGTATTGGTTGAATGAAACAAACGCCTGGATTTATCCACACTTGCACAAAGCCGCTGAACGAATGATTGAAATATCTCACTTGGAACCAGAGGATGAGTTGGGGTGGCGAGCATTAAACCAAGCAGCGCGGGAATTGTTATTAGCACAATCTTCTGACTGGGCTTTTATTATGCGGACGGGAACGATGGTACCCTATGCAGTCAGACGGACGCGATCGCACCTGATGCGGTTTAATAAGCTCTATGAAGATGTGAAAGTTGGCAAAATTGACAGCGGTTGGCTCGAAAAAGTCGAGGTCATGGATAATATCTTCCCTAACATCAACTATCGGGTTTACCGTCCGTTGTAGTAGCGTAATTAATTAAGCAAGAGTAGGGTGGGTGTTATTTACCCACCCTAATATTTTATAGCTATATTTAATCGCTGTTTAATCTTCATTTTTGTCATCAGAATCTTCTAACTTACATTCTGCAAGCAGATTATCAATACTTTTAGTTAGGAAACTCGCCATTTTCAACTTTTTTTGTAAAAACTTGATAACAATCTTTTTTATCGCCTTCCTTCCGAGGGAAGCCTAACCAAAGAATAATAATAATTTTTTGTTTTTTGAATGCTCTAAAAAATAATCTATATCTTTCAGGTAACCCCATTTTTTTGAGACGACCATACTTTTAAAGGAAATTGCATATCAAGCTAGGAGTCTAAGAACTAATTTTTAAACTCAAGTAAAATACTTACCTTGTAAGGATTTCAAGAATTTGAGTTAATAAAACGTGAATTCGACGGATGCAAAAAACCTCTCTCCAAACCTCTCCCCCACAGGGCTATCCATTAGTCACATCTTTCTTTACAATCTTGAAACGTTTGTTTTGTAGGCATCTTAAACACTGAGGTGTGAGGCATACTTGACAAATTGGCTCTTAATATTCTCGCTAAAATTAGGTTTTTATTGAGAATTAACAACAGACCAATAAGGGTTGTAAGAAACGTGAGTGAATACTCTCGCAAATGTTGAGAAAGATCCGGGTAATGGATAGCCCACAGGGGAAGAGGCTTTGAAACCTTGATTTTTAGTTCCAAACTGGAAATATTTCTGCCCCTCTCCGCCTCGGAGAGGGGTTGGGGAGAGGTTCATCGAACTCACGTTAATAAAGCACTTCTTCACTGAAACTTAGACCTAGCAATGAGTTGAGTATGCTTAAGATTTTCTTTACGAATCAGCTCTCATAGGTAGGCTTAGAACCATAACATATAAAAAAGACAGGCAAGATGCCTGTCCGATAAAGAATGAATGATTTAGCAAAGAATTTAGAAATTCATCTCAGCAGCTTGGACTCTTTCAACCTGCTTCTTCTTCAGCACTAGCATAACTTGAGCCAGCATCACAAGAGCGATGAATGCAATTAACCCTTTGACTCTACCGGCGTCTTGCAGTACTATCTCTGCATCTTTTTGACCAAATCCACCAACGTTGGGGTTATTGGTCAAAGCATCACCAGCCTTTACTGCTTGTCCTTCAGAAACAATCAATTCGGGGCCTGCGGGAACTGTATCAACGACAACATCACCAGACTCAGGTTGGATGTTTACCTGATATTTGACATTACCGTCTTCATCTTCCTCTTTAGCAATTTTGGTGATTGTGCCAGTAGCGGAAGCATTGTAAACGTTGTTGTTGCTCTTTTCGCCGGTGGGATAAACTTGTCCGCGTCCGCGATTACCACCTACGTGAACTGAATATTTACCGAAGTGGATGTTTTTGTCGGTTGCGGGGTTAGGAGAAAGAACTGGGAAGACGATTTCTTGGTACTGTTCGCCAGGTAACGGACCGACGATAACAATATTTTCTTTGTCTTCGCCGTAGGGTTGGAAGTAAGTATCGCCGATTTCTTCTTTAAGTTCCTCAGAAATGCGGTCTTCAGGAGCAATCTTAAAGCCTTCGGGTAGCATCAGCACAGCACCGACGTTTAAGCCGACTTTAGAACCATCGGCACCAACTTGCTGGGCAGTGGTATCGTAGGGAATCTTCACCACAGCTTTGAACACAGTGTCAGGTAGTACCGATTGGGGAACTTCCACTTCTGTTGGCTTGGCTGCTAGGTGACAGTTCGCACAAACAATCCGCCCGGTTGGTTCGCGGGGGGTTTCAGGATAGGTTTGCTGTGCCCAAAACGGATAGGCAGCAGCAGATTGGGGAAGGGCGAGATCGCTGGTGAAGTAAAATGTCACAGTGGCGATCGCTATGAGCAATGTTTTTACAATTGCTCTAGCACTGCGAGTTAACCTCGCTGTTACAGAAGCATTTCTCATCTCTATAAGGACAATGATTGAATTAGTCATTGGTCATTAGTCATTAGTCATTAGTCATTGGTCATTAGTCAAAACACTAAGAACAAAGGACAGATAACTAAGGACAAAATTATTAAGTCCACCAAGGTGCATCGCCGGTGCGGAAGTCGGTTTCAGTCCAAGGACTCAAGACAATTTTGTCGTCTGTTGTGTTGGCGTGGGCTAAAGCCAAAGACAGTGGTGCTGGACCGCGAACGACCTTACCAGTTGAGTCATACTGAGAACCGTGACAAGGACACTTAAATTTGTTCTCAGCAACGTTCCAAGGGACGACACAACCTAAGTGGGTGCAGATAGCATTAATGCCATAATCTTTGATGGCGTCTTTGTTTTCTACCACAATATAGGTGGGGTCACCCTTAAGTCCTTGAACTAAGGTGCGATCGCCTGCGTTACGGTTTTCCAGAAATTTGGCGAGACTAACATCGTTGCCCAACTCGTCTTTTGCTGTGGTTCCACCACCAGCACCACCGCTAGCTGGTGGAATAAAGTACTTGACAACGGGATACAATGCACCCAGAGCTACTCCAGTGACAGTCCCAAAAGTGAGCAGATTCATGAACTGACGACGCCCCATATCTGGCACGTCTGCTGATTCCGAAAATTGAGCCATAATCTACGCGCTCTTTGTGTATTTTGTTAAGCATTTTGACAGGAGTACTTGTACTTGAGCAACTCTTGTCTAAGTCGAAATGCTAACGCTTACGACGATGCCATACTTCTCTGTTCCAAGATATATTTAGCATCTTTTCTGTTAGCATTACATTTCTTTATATCCTTATCATACTGGAGTTACGGAACTTAACATCATAACTAAATGTAAAATCTGATTGAGAAAAGCTATGACAGGACAGGAATTACGTCAACTGCTGGTTGAGAAGTGGGGATACTCTTACGATGTCCAGTTGCGGCGGGCACAGGGGAAGATATTTTTGCAAGTCATGTGGAAATATTTGGAGCAAGCTTCTTTTCCCTTAACTGAGGCAGAGTACCAAGAGCATCTTGATAGCATCGCCAGTTATCTCCATGCTTTGGGTGGAACAGCACAAGTGCAAACATTTATCACCCAAACACGCGATCGCCCCCGACTCGGTAAAGCTGTGAGTATTCCTTTAGATTTGGGCGAACGAGCTTCAGAATGGATCTTATGAGCTGTTATTACTTGAACATTAATTTTTCAGTTATTACATTTTTTGTATATAAAAAAGTTTATGACCTAAACGTGCTATAAAACTCTCTTGCCAAGGGCTACATCTCTATCTGGCTGAATTAATACAACCTCCCCATCATCTAGAACTACTCCCAAGACTAAAACTTCCGAAATAAAATCGGCAATTTGACGGGGTGGAAAGTTAGTAACAGCTAATATTAATCTGTTGATTAATTCCCTTGAATCATAAAGTTTAGTAATTTGGGCGCTAGATTTTTTGATACCTAAATTACCAAAATCTATCCATAATTTATAAGCTGGTTTTTTAGCTTTAGGAAATTCTTCAACTTGGATAATTTTGCCAACATGAATTTCGACTTTTTCAAAATCATGGAAGCTAATTTGTGTCATTTAATTTTGGATTTTAGATTTTAGATTGACCCTCTAGCTAAAAGCAAGGGCTTGAATGAATAAATTGCGATTTTAGATTTTTATTACGAGTATAAATTTACTTACTCTCAGAAATTTTTAAATTTTGAATTTTCAATCCAAAATCCAAAATTTAAAATCTAAAATTCCGTGGTTTTGCATTTTATTTTTTTAATTTTTTATTAAGCGTGGCGTATCGTTATTTTCCTGTGAGCTTCACTAAACCAATCCCACCAAAATAAAGCCCTAGCACTGCGCCAGCTAAAAGACTTTGGGTCAGGGGGTCAGTAGAAGGTGTGAGGATAGCTCCTAAAATCACCGCTCCCATAATCACGTAACGCCAACCAGAAACCATCTTCTCAGAGGAGACAATATTCAAGTTACCGAGCAACAGTTGAATGATCGGAATTTGAAATGCTAAGCCAGTGCTGAATAAAAGTAGCAGTACAAATTCAAAATATTTGTCAATTGACCAAAGTTGTTCAACTACATCTGCTCCGTAGCTGATGAAAAATTTCAAAGCTGCGGGAATGAGAAGCAAATAAGCAAATACTAAACCCGCTGCAAATAAAACACTCGACCCTAAAACCACAGGCCCTAGTAAGCGGCGTTCGCGGCGAGTCAGTCCGGGAAGCACAAACTGGATAATTTGGTAAAGAATGAAAGGACTAGCAAGTACCAAGCCAGTGTAAGCTGCGACTTTGAGAGAGACAAAGAAATATTCTCCAGGTGCAAGTTGAAGAAATTTGACTCCTTGTGCTGGAACCTCAAGTAGTTGGACAATCGGCTTAACGGCAAAGAAACAGCCGATAATACCTATTGCTACAGCAATGAGTGAATAAAAAATTCGCTGTCGCAACTCTTCTAGGTGGTCGAAAAGCGACATTTCGACTTCATCTGGCAACTCATCTAAAGGATCTGTTTGGGAGTTGCCATCTGCTTCTGTATCTATATCAGGAGCGGTTACAGTATCTACGTCTTGTGAAGGCGTCATGAGTCAGTTAGTAGGCAACATTTATAATATGGGTATGGGGGAGCCACTGCGTTGGGCGGCTCTGCCGACTTGAAGCAAGTGGCGTCATTGGGCATGGGGCATTGGGTATTAGTTTTTCTTTGTGTCCACGCGTCTGCCTCATCTGTTTAGTCAGCATTGTTAACTATTTTATCTGGCGATCGCAGCCACTAAGATATGTTTTTGAGTGCTGCGAGTTTTTTGTCCTGTTTTTTAGGGTTGCATGTGCATAAGTTAGTAGGAAGCCATTTTGTAGGCAATGCCTAACCTAAAAAAGGGTGGAACGGATAATTTGTAAATCACGTCTCTGCGGCTATTAGAACTGAGTAGCTTAACATAACATCAATATACAATGCTCAGTTTTTCAACTCCGGTTCATCAAGGTGGCATCTAAGTTTAGCGTAATCGGAAATTTTTAGCTGAGGTTGTATGAACCGGACAATTTGCATTGGTCTGATGGCATTGCCTGTTTATTTATCCAATCCTGAGCTAGGCAATGTTTATAGTAATGTGTCAATTGTCAAAAATCAGCTTTCTACCGTAGCTGCTCTCATGGTTTACAGCACAAAAGCTCCCTCAGATATATTCCCGTGGGATATATCGGCTAGAGATGACCAAACCGAAGATTGTCTTCGCTCTGGTATCTGCAAGGATTGATACTAAGCTGTTACGTATTTAAGTTGCACATTAAGTCGTGAGGTTATCATTTGTCATTTGTTTTTTACTAATGATTAATGATGGTCTTAAAGAAAAAATGCAACTTTTAAGCACTTTAGCTGAATTTTATTAGGACACACAGAGAAATATTACAGCAGTTTCATAATCAAAAAAACTAATGGTTGCAGGAAATTATCAAGGTACAGTTCTGATTACAGGAGCGTCAACAGGAATTGGTCAGGCCTGTGCTTTACTTTTAGACCGATTGGGATTTTCTGTTTTTGCTGGTGTGCGTCAAGATATTGATGCTCAAACACTCCAAGAAAAAGCTTCACCAAGGCTAATTCCGGTTTTTTTAGATGTTACTGATGCTGAATCAATCGCCTCTGTAGTTGATAAGGTAACAAACACAGTCGGTGATGTTGGGATTTCAGGTTTAGTGAATAATGCTGGAATTGCTGTCCCAGGTCCTTTAGAATTATTACCGATCGCGGAATTTCAACACCAAATGAACGTTAATGTCACTGGACAATTAGCAGTGACACAAGCATTTCTTGGTTTATTACGCCAAGGTCGGGGTCGAATTATCAATATGGGTTCCATTGCTGGTAGAAGTCCTACACCGTTTTTGGGTGCTTACAATGCTTCAAAGTTTGCCTTGGAAGCACTCACTGATGTCATGCGTATGGAGTTAAAACCTTGGGGAATCTCAGTTTCAATTATTGAACCTGGTTCCATCGCTACACCAATTTGGAATAAATCCCTGACTCAAGCTGACATCGGGCAAGATAGCTTACCAGAATCGGCACTAAATCTTTACGGCCAGGCGATGAATGCTGTACGTCAGAAAATGCAGATCATTGCATCTAGAGGAATTTCTGCGGATATTGTCGCTCAAGCTGTTGTCCACGCGCTGACTGCAAAACAACCAAAGACACGCTATCTCGTTGGACAAGATGCCAAAATCCAAGCTGTGCTAAAACATATTTTGCCGGATAAGCTCTATGACCGAATAATTTTATATTCAATGGGATTATAGATTATACGATTTTGGATTTTAGATTTTCGATTTCAAGGCAACAGAACTCTATAACCTTACTTAATCATTTGTCAGAGATGAGATACCCGACTTTCCACCAGAAGTCGGGTATTTGTCAATAGGCTTGGGTTAAGATTAGCATTCTTTCTCAAAGTCATTTTTTTAACGTAGACGCAAAGCGGCTTCCCCCAGGGTACTACTCCAGGTGTAGAGGACACAAAGAGAAGAAAAAATGCTTAACCGAAGCTTATTAGGGTATCTGTGACTTTCTATAGGACTAGTATTTGATTTCTGAAAAAATCTAAGTATGTGTAGGGTGTGTTACGGCTTCCGTAACGCACCACCCGAAGGTTTTGGTGCGTTAGCCTACGGCATAACACACCCTACGTATATTTCAAAAATCAAATATGATTCCTATATTTTCACAAATCAAATAGGATTGCTATATATTCAAAAACACTACAAAATTGTACTTAACAGTACTTTTTTTGTATGGAATATTTTTAATATTGATAAGAGCAGCTTATTTAATATTAGAGCTTTTTGCAATTTATACTTATATAGGAATCCGGTTTGATTTCTGAAAAAAATCCGTACACTTCTAATCCCCTTCTTCACTATTGCCTATTGCCTGTTTCCTGCCTCTAAGAGTAATTTCAAAAATCAAATACTAGCCCTATAGTAGTATTCCTGCTTACTTAAAATCAAATGTCAGCATTGTGGTGTGCTATATAAAACGAAAATATGAAAAGTTAACCGGAATGCTGCTAATTTTGTTAGTAATTTAAGTGAGATGTACTTAAATTAACAAATAAATTATCGAAGAGAAATTTTGTCACCCCCTATTCGTGAATGAACTCGATTAGTTATGCTCCTAGATTTAGAAAGATTTTATCAGGCTTGCAATCCAAGTAGACCTCTAATGATAGGAGATGCAAGCGATCGCCGATATTATATCGATTTTGCAGTGGTGCGGGGTGGCAAAATCATTGAGGCTTTGCAGCGCACCATCACTCGCATATCCCCAGATTCGCCAACTTGTCAGCTATTTACGGGACATCTCGGCTGCGGAAAATCAACGGAATTGTTGCGCCTGAAAGCTGAGTTAGAAGTGCAGCAATTTCATGTAGTTTATTTTGAGTCTACCCATGTCTTAGAAATGGCAGATGTGGATGTGACTGATGTTTTATTGGCGATCGCTGGTCAGGTAAGTGAAAGCCTAGAAGCGATGAAAATCAAACTTAAGCCCACCTATTTTACCAAGTTGTTTGGCGAAATTGTCGATTTTTTGCAAACACCAATTGAACTGGGAGTTGAAGCTGAGTTATCTGTAGGGATTGGCAAAATTACAGCTAAAACCAAAGAAAGCCCCCAATTGCGGCGGCGGTTAAGGGACTATTTAGAACCGCGAACGGCGAATATTTTACAATCAATTAATCAAGAACTATTAGAACGCGCCAACAAAGAACTCAAAACTAAGGGGAAAAGAGGACTGGTAGTAATTGTTGATAACTTGGATAGAGTGGCAATTCGACCTTTACCATCGGGGCGATCGCTGCCAGAATACTTGTTTATTCAACGGGGCGAACAGTTACGCAAACTAAATTGTCATATTGTCTATACTATTCCCCTAGCTTTGACTTTCTCCAACGATAGCGCCGAACTTCAGCATCGTTTGGGCGGAGGAGTTGCACCAAAAGTGTTACCGATGATACCTGTGCGTTTGCGCTCTGGAGAAATTTTTCCCCAAGGGCTAGCATTGATGCGACAAATGGTGCTAGCGAGAGCTTTTCCCGACATTTTACCTAGCGATCGGTTAGGCTTAATTACAGAGGTGTTTGATAATTTAGAGACCTTAGATCGGTTGTGTATGATTAGTGGTGGTCATGTGCGCGACTTGTTGGGGTTGTTGTTTGATTGTTTGCGGGAACAAGATCCACCCTTCGAGCGGGAGTGTGTTGACTTGGTGATTCAAAGACAGCGAGACTACCGAGCCAACGCCATTGACCCCCATGAATGGGAACTCATCTTTCAGGTGGTGCAACAACAGAGGGTCAGAGGTGATATTGAATACCACACTTTATTGCGGAGTTTGTTTGTATTTGAATACCGCGATCGGGAAGGGGCTTGGTTTGCCGTCAACCCAGTTTTAGCAGAAACGCAAAAATTTAAATCATGGTTGAACGACACCCACAAGCAGATATAAGAGCAAATAACGAGCGGGCGTTGAGGAGTTTAGGGAGAGCGATCGCACTTTCCAACGGTCAATTTTCCCTAGTTTTAGTATGCTGCGATTATCGAGTTTTGCAAGAGGAAATGTTGCAACGACTTGAAGAAATGTCTTCTGGATTATACCAGATTCAAAAAGTAGTTTTACCCCACAACGCTAGAAGTCTTTACACAACTATTCATTTACAGTTAGTTACTCGCGATCAACCCCCATCTGCATTGATGATTTTGGGTTTAGAGTTAGTAGATGAACTTGATGATTTCCTCAGATCTATTAATCATATTCGAGATGAATTTCGCAAACGCCATCCATTTCCGATAATTGTGTGGATGAATGATGAAGTTTTGCAAAAAGTGGTACGTTTAGCACCAGATTTTGCGAGTTGGGCGGCGACACCGATTCATTTTGAAATGACAACTCGCTCGTTGCTGCAATTTCTCCAACAAGAAACTGATTCTTTGTTTGCCAAAGTGTTGCCCAAGAATACTGCACAACCCCAAGCACCTAAGTTTACCGAAAATTATTCTACTCTAGAGCAAGTCTGGGAACATAACTATGAACTCCACTTTGCCATCAGAGAATTGCAAAATCGTGGTATTACCTTAGAACCAGAATTGCACGCTAGTTTAGAATTTGTTTTTGGCTTAGATAATTATGTTAGCGATCGCATCAATATAGCTTTAAGTCATTTTCAAAAAAGTTTACAGGTTTGGCAAAAGTTGGGCGAGAGTGAAGGCGGCAAGGGTGAGAATGAAAAATTACCTCTTTCCCCTCTGCTCCCTGCTCCCTTCTCTTCCCCATCTCCCCCATCTCCCCCATCTCCCATACTTCTACGACAGGGAATTTTGCTGTTTTATCTGGGGCTATGTTGTTGTCGTTTAGCTGAGCAAAATCAAGCTGAAAATCGCCGTCATTGGTTAGCAGCAAAATCTTATTTTCAGCAATGTTTGAATATTTTACAAATAGCTGGGTGTATAAATATAGTTGCTGAATTTATTGGTCAACTTGCTGAAGTTTTGCAAAACCTCCAAGACTGGGAACAATTGCAAATTGTTGCTCAAAGGTCTTTGGAGTTGCATCAAATTTATGGTAATCAAATTCAACTTGCTTGTGACTACGGCTTTCTTGCACAAGTCGCCGTGCAGCAATCACGTTGGGTACAGGCGAGTATTTTAGCACATGTATCACTGCTGAAATTAGGTGAAGCGCAAAAGCAGAATGACCCTTATAACTGTTTATTTCCTTTACTGCTGGCGCAAATTTATTATTTAATATTAGCCAAAGCACAGCGCAATTTAGGTGAGCAAGAAGTCGCGCGTGAATATTTAGAAAAGGCGACAAAAGAACTTCCTGAAGCATTAGAATACAGCGCTCATCAATATGATGCCCATCGTTATATTCGCCTGTTACGGACATTGCGATCGCTTTATTTTGAAGAAGGGCGGTATTTAGAAGCTTATTACATTCGTCAAAAACGCCGTTCTGTCGAACAGCAGTATGGTTTTCGGGCTTTTATCGGTGCAGGACGTTTACAACCCCAAAGACAAGCGACAAACCCAGCATTAATGTTACCTGCTGGGAGTAGTAGTGTTGCTTTAGAAATTGGGGCTTCTGGTCGAGAGCGAGATATTAATAATTTAATTGGCAGAATTAGCCGTGCTGACCAAAAGTTGACGGTGATTCACGGTCAATCGGGAGTAGGTAAGAGTTCTACAGTAACTGCGGGTTTAGTTCCAGCATTGCAAAATCGAGCCATTGGCGATCAAATTGCTGTGCCTGTGGTGCTGCAAGTTTATACAGATTGGGCCAGGGAATTAGGCAAATCTTTAAGTGAGGCGATGTCTCAGATTAAAGGAGAAGCAGCCATTCAACCGGAGGTTTTACCGGAGTCCGTTACGCCTAGTAGTATTATGAATATTTTACAACAATTAGAAAAAAATGCTGAGAATCATTTGATTACAGTTTTAATTTTTGACCAGTTTGAAGAATTTTTCTTTGGATATAGCGATCGCCATCAAAAGCAAGCGTTTGATAAATTTATTAGCGACTGTCTTCAGATACCTTTTGTCAAAGTTATTCTTTCTTTACGAGAAGATTATTTACATCGCTTATTAGACTTTAAACATCTTTCTTCACTGGAAGCAATTAACAACAATATTCTTGATAACAATATCCGCTACCAGTTAAATAATTTTTCACCAGAATACGCAAAAGCAATTATCAAAAAATTGACAGAGCGTTCTCAGTTACATTTAGAACCTGCTTTAATTGATGCCCTAATTGCAGATTTATCCACAGAATTTGGAGAAGTACGCCCCATTGAATTGCAAGTTGTAGGAGCACAAATTCAAGATGAGCGAATTACCACCCTAGAAGAATACCAGCCATATAGACCCAACAAACTGATTGAGCGATATATTAAGGAATTAATCAAAGACTGCGGTCCAGAAAATGAACGAGCAGCTTTACTTGTTTTATATTTATTAACAGATGAAAGCAACAATCGACCTTTTAAAACTCGCGCTGAATTAGCGGCACAATTAACAGAGTTAGAAGATGCTAGTAAATTAGAGCTAGTTTTAGATATTTTAGTTCGCTCTGGGTTAGTGGTTCTTTTTCCTGACGTGCCAGAACGTTATCAACTAATTCACGATTATTTAGTAGATTTAATTCGCTACTTGCAACAACAGGAATCAAGCTTACAAGTACAACTCAACCAACTACGCCAAAAAGTAGAACAAAGTCAAGCTGAAATTGAGCGACTCAAAAGCGAACTGAGCCAAAAAAAGCAGCCAACCAAATTGATAGATACTCATCCCCAACAGGGATTGGGTTTCTTAACAGAATTGCGGGAGTTACAAAAGCGCGAAGAATTAAGTCAGTTAGAAATTGAGCAATTGCGAGCTGAACTCAAAGAAAAAGAATTAACAGCTAAACTAGCAGAAAGCCAAGAAAAACAAAGACTCAGTGAAGCTAAATTAAATCGTTCCTTGAAAATTGCTTTGACTGCTTCTGTGTTGGCGATATTTGGTTTAAGTGTTTCCATTGTGACAGCAATAGATAGCGAGATTAAAACCCTGAGTGTTTCTAGTGAAGCTTTATTTGCCTCGCAAAAAGGTATTGATGCTTTAAAGGAAGGTTTAAAGGCAGGGAAAAAATTACAACAAACAATCTGGGTAGATTCCAATACAAAAGAGCAAGTGCTGACGGCTCTATATCAAGCGGTTTCGGGGGTAAGAGAATATAATCGTTTCGATGGGCATATATCTGGGGTAAATAGTGTTATATTTAGCCGCGAACGCTCTTTAATTGCCTCAGCCAGTGCAGACACTACAATTAAACTCTGGCGTCTTGATGGTAGCTTGGTCAAAACTTTGTCAGGACATGAAGATGTAGTCAATAGCATCAGTTTCAGCCCCGATAGTCAAATTATCGCTTCCGCCAGTCAAGATAAAACAGTGAAACTCTGGAATTATGAGAATGGTCAACTACTAGCCACTCTAGTAGGACATCAAGCTGTGGTGAATAGTGTTAGTTTCAGTCCCGATAGTCAACTTATTGCTTCAGCGAGTACAGACAAGACGATAAAACTTTGGACTCAGGACGGTAAATTACTCAAAACTTTAGAGGGACATAGCAGTGCACTTTTAGCTGTCGCTTGGTCACCCGATGGACAAATCATTGCTTCTGGGAGTGCTGACAACACCATCAAGCTTTGGAGTCGAGAGGGTGAGTTACTGAAAACCTTTCCAGGTCATAATGATGCAGTCTTGAGTGTCGCTTGGTCGCCCGATGGTAAAACAATTGCTTCCGCTAGTTTAGACCAGACTATCAAATTGTGGAGTTTAGAAGGTAACCTTCTGAGAACCTTATCAGGACATAGTGCAGGAGTCACCAGCGTCAGCTTCAGCCCCGATGGTAACACGATCGCCTCCGCAAGTACCGATGAAACGCTCAAACTTTGGAGTTCACAAGGTGTGCTGCTTAGCACGCTGAGAGGACATAATAATTGGGTGAATAGCGTTAGTTTCAGCCCAGACGGTCGCACCCTTGCTTCTGCGAGTCGAGACAAAACAATTAAACTCTGGCGTTGGGACGATGTGCTACTGCAAAAACCTAAAACCGATAACAACGATTGGGTGACGAGTATCAGTTTTAGCCCTGGAGGTCGCACTTTAGCAGCAGCTAGTCGAGACAAAACCGTAAAACTTTTCAATCGAGAAGGTAAATTGTTCCGTACTTTCGCTGGGCATCAGAGTCAAGTTTGGGGCGTTAGTTTTAGCCCTGATGGTAAAATAATCGCCTCAGCTAGTAAAGATAAAACAGTAAAGCTTTGGAGTCGGAGTGGTCAATTGCTCCATACCTTACAGGGTCATAATGATACAGTATTGGGTGTAGCTTGGTCACCTGATGGTCAAGTAATTGCCTCAGCGAGTAAAGATAAAACAGTAAAACTTTGGAGCCGTAACGGTATACTGCTGAACACCTTGCAGGGACATCAAGATGCAGTGAATTGGGTAAGTTTTAGTCCTGATGGAAAATTGCTAGCTTCAGCTAGTGATGACAAAACGGTGAAACTATGGAGTAATGACGGTAAATTGATACAAACATTAGCTGGCCATAGCCGTCGAGTAAATGGGGTAGCTTGGTCACTTGATAGTCAAATTCTCGCCTCAGTTAGTATTGATAGCACAGTGAAGATTTGGAATCGAGATGGTGAGTTGCTAAGTAATCTGGGTGGGGATGGGGATACTTTCATCAGTGTCAGCTTTAGTCCAGATGGTAAGACTCTAGCAGCCTCCAGCGATGACAAAGTGAGGATTTGGAACCGCGATGGAACATTGGTGATTGCTTTGAAAGGTTATAAAGATGAGTTAACCAGCATCAGTTTCAGCCCTAATGGCAAGACTTTAGCTGTGGGAAGTGCTAGCGGTACAGTGATTTTCCAAGATTTAGCAGATATTAAACTGGATAAATTGCTAGCACTGGGTTGCGATTTGCTGCATGATTATTTGCAGACAAACCAGAAAGTGATGAAAAGCGATCGCGCCTTGTGTTCTGGTAGGTGATCGCGTGTTGTACTAATGTGTTTGCTCAGCTTACCGTGATGCCTGCGACGAGCGATCGCTTTCTCAACCCTATATAGGGCAATACAATTCACTTCAGTTGGGCAACACAACGCAGCACAGCCAAACGGCCAAGCATTTGCTCGCAACAGTGCTAACATAAATAAGCCGATTCACTCGCGCCAAAGTTCAATGACTATTGCCAAACTCTCCGAACTAGGCATTACTCACCTTCCCGACCATACTGAGTTACCAGAGTCAGATGGAACCTTTGTGAAAAATTTTCAAGAACACCCGCAAAGCATACTTCTAACTGACTCCGTTCAAGATGTATTACAGGAAATTCACTCAGATAAACAGTATTGTATTGGTCAAGATTGTGGCATTTACTGGCGTTTGACTGAACCACCTGAACGCGGTGCAGAAGCACCCGATTGGTTTTACGTCCCGAATGTTCCACCTATGTTAAATGGTCAATTTCGGCGCTCTTATGTGTTGTGGCAAGAATATATCGCTCCCTTAATTGTACTGGAATTCGCTTCTGGGGATGGTTCCCAAGAGAGAGATAAGACTCCAATTACTGGTAAATTTTGGGTATACGAGCAAGCAATTCGCGTACCTTTTTACGGCATTTATGAATTTAGCAAAGCTGCTGTTGAGGTTTATCACTTAGTTGATGGTAGATATCAGCAACTCAGTGCTAACGAACGCGGACACTATGAGATTTCCTTGATGGGTGTCGAATTGGGTATTTGGCAAGGAAACTATGGAAATACTACAGCGCCTTGGTTGCGTTGGTGGGATACGCAGGGAAATTTATTGCTAACTGGTGAGGAAAAATCACAGTTATTAACGTCGCAATTAGAACAAGAACAGCAAAAAGCCCAGCGTTTGGCAGAACGTTTGAGACAGCTGGGAATAAATCCTGACGAAGTTTAATATTTAAATTGTAAATTTAAACTCGTATCTGGATAATTAAAAGGCCTCTTATGTTCTGATAAGCGATGAACAAGATTTTAAGTAATGATTCTATGATTAAATAAATCATCAGTTGCAACTAGCCTCTAACTGTTTGATATCCTGTTCTCGATCTTGTTCGGGAACGAAACTGTAACCAAATTCAGAACACTTCAACTTGACAATTTTGGCTAATTCGACCTCTGGTTTTTTACGATTACCATTTTCAAACTCGATAAAGATCTCATCAGCTCCCTTAGGTTTAACTGTAGGATTTATCAAGCTATCTCGTAACTTGAGACGTGTCGGATTATCTTCTATATTTATAAATAAGGCTTGAATCAAGACTTTAGCTGCATCATAAGCCGTCACAGTCCAGGGACTAATTTCTCTACCTTGCCATAATTTTTCAGCTTGCTTAGCAAAATTGGATTTAGAAACTGTTGTTTGTATCCACGGAGTAGTCACTACTAAACGATCTACAACATCTTCACCTAACAGAAGTGTTTCATCTCTGAAAAGGGTATTTGCTCCTACTATCACAAAATTTTTAGGACTAGCTTTAATTAATTTTAGGGCATTTGGTATGCTATAGTTTGTAGTTCCTCCATCTGGAATCAAGACAAAGGCTTGAGCACCTTTATCAATTGCTTTTTTACTAGCTTTTTTTGGCTTAAAGAAAGGGTTAGATAAATGAAAATCTCTCTCTTCTGGATTGTCATTTACAATCTCTATTTTAAAGTCAGAAAAAATCGTTTTTAATTCGCTGAAAAATGATTCACTGAATTTACTGGATGGATTGTGAAAAACTGCTACTTTAGTAATTTGTTTCCTCTCTAAATAACGTGCTATACCTGTGGTGTTTCTTTCAAGAGGGGGTATTGTACGGAAGAAAAAACGATCGTTTGGACGTGGAAGTTCTGTGGAAGTACTCCCAGGAGAAACCGATACTAACTGGCCATTTTCATAAATGTCCCTTGTCTCAATAGTCGCATCGCTGGCATAATGACCTATAACTGCAAGTATATGCTTCTGTTGTACCAAAATGCTTGCAATTTGCTTAGCTCGATTAACGTCATTTGCATCATCCGCTATCATTACTTTAAGACCTTTTTTAGGCCGAGATCCTTCTTCCCTCAACTCCTCTTGAGCTTGAGCAACTCCTCTCAATATTTGTAACGAGGTATAAAGGTTGCTACTTATAGGAACTGCTACAGCAATTGTATAAGCTGGTATTTTGTCTTTTTCAATTTTGGCATTATTAAGATATATCAATGTTTCAGGATCGTTTGGTTCTTTCTTTATTGCTTTTTCAAAGGATTCAATAGCTTTGGTATAATCATTGCTCTTATAAGCCTCTACACCCTTCCTTTTATCATCTAAAATAGACCCTGATATTAAAGACTTTTCACCGCAGCTTAAAGAGTTAACAATTGACAAGTTGATATTGCTATTCTCCTTGCCATTTGGACAAATAGTAATTGAAGAATTTAATGTTAATTGATATAGTAATATTGCTAGGAAGCATCCGATGGCAATACAAATAAAAAATAGTATTTTTTTGAAATTTTTTTTGATTCTAATTTTAGGTTCTTTCGAAGGATTATTATTTCTAGTGCCCAAATTAGTGTCTGGGTTGAAATTATCAGTTTCTAGTTTTGATTGATTAGTGTTATCAGTTAAAATTTCTGGCTGAGTTTCTTTGATTTGGGAAATTTTGAATTTTTGCTTTATTTTTTCAATTTCATTTTCATGCTCTATTATTCTTTGATCTGCCTGTTGAATATCATTTCTCAACTGGCGCTGTCGCCTTGGATCTGTTTCATAACGCAGCCGATCTTGCAGCTCGTTCCATAGCTCTCTCTCCTTTGCTAGTTGATTTTGAAGGTCTTGAAGCCGAGCATCCATACCTTAGTTTCTCCGCAACTTAGCTATTAACTGTTCCCAAGCAGACTTAATGTTAAAACCAGTTCCAAACTCCAACTCACCTTCGTACTCCACAAGCATTGGCACAATCGGTAGAGTTATTTTTAATTTATGTTTGGCATCTAGCTCAGGGTCTTTGATAATTTCAGTTACAGCTAAACTATTGAGAGGTAAAGTAGGAATTCGTTCTTCTAAAGCTGCTAACATTTGCTGCATTTGTTGATCTGAAATCAAGTTTGCTTCCAGTGCATCTATGAGATTCTGAATCAAAACTAATTGTGTTTGGTCTAGTTGCTGAGTAATAGCACTAATTATGGCTCGTTCGATAGCATCATAGCGATTCAACAAGGCTTGACGCATTTGATTCTGATTTTCATAAATGGCAACTTGACCATTGAGTAAAACATTTAACTTCGCATCCATTTGCTGCAATTGGCTTTCGACTTTCTGCATCTGAACATTTGGAGTATTTGATAATTGTTGCTCTAGTTCAGCGTATTCTTGCTTGTAGCGAGTAAGTGAATCGTATTGCTGCTGAATTTCCTGTCGATACCGAGCCTTGACACGAGGGTTTGTCTCGTAGCGCAATGCTTCTTCAAAGTCGTTAAGTAGTTCTTGGTCTTTGCTGATGTGTATTTCTAAATCTCGTAGTCTCTGAGAAAAGCCTGGAGAGGGCATAAGGTTAATTCTTTACTTCCTAAAAAGCTAATTTCTAAATTGCTGACACTTCAGTAAATTCAACAGCATTTGGTTTTGATTCACAACTAAACCAAGTGAAGCCATACCGTAATTACCGTAAGTTCTTTTTAGTGTAGCAGGATGTAGTGTGCGATCGCACCCAAAAAATCCTTACCTTGAGCGATTCTGCCTAAAATCAGCAAAGACGAAACGATTAACACAAATTACGGTCTTGGTGCAGGAGAAGGATGTTTACCTGCGTAGTAGACAACAACTTTCAACAGTTCTTCATCAGGAACATAAAATACTCTGTCCCCTTTTGTCACTTCGTATTCCCATGCACCTTTGTAGAGTTTGCCCTTTAAAGGAAACACACGGCCTGTCTAGTTGTTGGTGCAGTAATCAAATCTTCGTAACAGCGGCGAGTGTTTTCTGGGTGGCGTTCTATTAAGGTTTCCCAGTCCCGATTCACTCGACGATTTTTGGCTACTACTAACCAAGTACTTTGTGTTTCAGATAATGTCGGAGCCGTCAGTTTAACTTCTGGCGGCTCCACATTTTCTATTATTGGAAATTCTGGAAGATTTTCTGACATCACTCAAATTCACACAACACTTTCAGCAGATGGCTGAGTTAATGGCATCTCATCAGTTTCGGCACTAAAAGCCACTGCTAACTCAGGACTGACGATCGCAATAGCACTTTCATGCCATTCATGGATAATCGCATCGATCGTATCCCATGCCTGACTAGAAAAATCAATCAACCGAAAAGCTTCACTCAGTTCTTCAATCAAGTCTTGCAGCTCGTCAGATTCAAATACACTCAGCCATCCATAAGGATGTTCAAAGCCGATTTCTTTGCCAAGTAATAAAGAAAAAGCAACGGTTAATACCTCGAAAACAGCTTTACTTTGTGTTGCTGCTTTCACAAGAAAACTTACTTCCTCACGGCGCAACAAAGCAAAAGACTGATCGTTGCGAGTAATTGTGATTGGACGTTCTAAAGCTTTGTCTAGAACTCGTCCGGGCTGACGATTCAACTCGGTGGCTGTAATTAGCTCATCTGAATAAATATTGCCAAAATTCCCGATAGACATAAAATATGCGTTTTCAGGAAACGCCGATTTCATTAATCAATTACATATACGTATAATTATACGTACCCTTTATCTAGTTTCAATAGGGATTTTTTGGCACATTTTTGCTCGTTACGACAGCAAGCCACAATTGAGCAGATCCAGAATGCGATCGCCACATTACTGAGTATTAATCATGGCAACAATAGTAGATAGTGGCACCTCTGCAAAGTAGTTTTGCTGGAATTGCTCTTCGCTAACTGCGGCCAAAAACTGTGTAACAGCTGCATCAGCATTGGTTTGAGAGACGCTGTTGGGGTTCCACGTGATTTGCAAATCACGGTCTTGTCTTGTAACTGTAAATCCCCAATATTTTAAAGCTTTGATTCCTAAAAATAAGGTGCGATCGCTAATTCCAAGTTTATCTAAAAGTTGTACGCGGGTGACAGATTGATTGGTACGACTGAGATATTTGGCAATTCCAACCAAAGTTCGCCAAATTTCTTTTGGTGGTTCGTGGTTGGGTTTAGACCAAGCGATCGCTAGTTGTTTATTATAAAGCGTAGACACCGAGGGGCTTGTCGTTAAACATCGCCGCAACCATGCACGTAAATCATCCCAGTTCGTCGGACAATGTTCGAGAATCATTGCTGAGTCACGATCTGTCAGTGTTGAGTATTGCTGATTTCGTAAGTCTAAAATGAGTGGGGAGTTGTCAGTCGTCAGTGCTAAGTTCTCACTAGGGCGCACGGCAATTAATCTAATTTCATACCGTTTTTTAAAGGTGTTGTAGTCGAGTTCTGCTATACAATCACACCTACCTACAGGCAATTCATCTTTGTAGTGTCCCCACCATATACCAGGAAACGGACTTCTAGTTGAATCATCCCGAATGCCAAACTCGGTTTTAATATACTGTACCTTTTTACCTTGCCAATCCTGCTGATTGCGATGCCAACTATTCTCAAACCAGCAGTTTTGAATTAGCAATTTGGGAACAGGGTTACCCATTCCACAAGGTTCTAGCAATTTCAGTTCTAAAAATAACTCTTTGCCCAAGTCTGCAACTCTTACCACTATGTCTGCTTGCACCGTTGGTGTCAGAGTTGTACCGCCCAAAGATTGCCGTAACTGCTGATTAATCGCTGCTGTAAATAAAGGAATATTCTCAATCGGCAAACTCAAACCCGCTGCAAAGGGATGTCCGCCAAAGCGGTGCAACAGATGTGCTTGTTCTTTCACCAGTTGATACAAATCGACGGAATTCACCGAACGGGCGGAACCACGGGCTAGGGATTGGGGATTAGGGATTGGGGATTGGGAAAATTCCTCCCCAGTCCCCAGTTCCTCTGTACTCAACAAAATTGTCGGGCGTCCTGTTTCTTGTGCTACTTGTCCAGCGACTAAGCCCAATACACCGGCAGGCCATTGGGCATCTTCCAGGACAATGACGCTGGTGGTTGATAAATCTAATTGAGTCAGTTTTTGTGCTACTTGGGCTTGTACATCTTTTTGCAAGGATTTGCGGCGGGCGTTTGCCAGTTCTGTAACTTCGGCTAATTCGTTACAACGTTTGGCGTTGCGACTAGTTAATAATTCGACGCAGAAACTAGCATCACCTTGGATGCGGCTAACGGCGTTGATTCTAGGCCCCAAACCAAAGGAAATATCTGTGGGGCGATCGCCACTTTTCTGGCACAATTCTAATAATCGCCCTACCCCCGGTCGCCGTCGCGCTGTCGGTGGCTGTTGAAAATCTGCTTGCAGGCGTTGAATTCCCAACTGTGCTAAATAGCGACAATCTCCACTCAACTGCACCAAGTCGGCGATTAATCCTACTGCCACTAAATCTAATAAATCCTCTAATGGATGTCGGGGAATATGAGGCAAAGTTTGATAAAGTGCTTCCACCAATTTATAAGCTACCGCCACCCCAGAAAGATGAAACAGCTGATGTTCCTTTGGCAGATATCGCGGATTAATAATTGCTGTAACTGGTGGGCGTTCTTCAGGTAAGGTGTGATGGTCGGTAACTATGACATCGATACCTAATTGTTTGGCATAAATAATTTCATTAATATTTGTGCTACCTGTATCACAAGTAACTATTAATTTACAACCTTGTTTTGCTAAATTATCAATTCCTTGATTATTCAGTCCGTGGGATTCTTTTAAACGATTGGGAATGTAATAAGTTAACTCGATATTTTGGACAAAAAACTCTCCTAATCCATCCCAAAGTACGGCAGTGGAGGTAATGCCATCAGCGTCAAAATCTCCCCAAATAGCAATTTTTTCACGACCATCGCGGGCTTTTTGTAAGCGGGCGATCGCCAGATGCATTTCTTGTCCAAACTCAAAGGGACTTGCTGCCTGATAAGCTTTATGGTTAATGAAAGCTGATAGTTGTGATTTTTCTTGAATTCCCCGTTGCCACAACAATTGTGCTGCATACAGTCCATTTGATGCAGGTGTATGCTGTTTCACCGCTTGGATGAACCACTCTGGCGGTTGTTCAGTTGTTGCTAGAGTCCACTGTTGTTCTGGCATACAAAGAAAGTTAGTAAAGTAATAAATTAAGTCTTAGAGTTTCTTACTTTGTGGTTTTTGCAAGCATTTTATCTGTGTATTTCTATAGCATTCCTAAAAGATACTAATTTAGCAAAAGAATGCGACAAATAGACCATCTGTAGAGACGCGATTTATCGCGTCTTTAACAAAAGATATGTTGCAATCATTAATTGAATTGGTATGAGTTGTTCAATTAGTCCTGGAGGCAGGCAATAAACAATAGATTTTTTCACGAATGACTTAGGATTGCTATAGAAATACAGAGAATCCGGACAATAGAAGTAGTACGAAATTCTGAAAGCTTTACTCCCAATTTCTCAACCGAAAGCGCACTGGCATTTTATCAGACGGATAAATTAACAGGTTTTGCTGTAATTCTTCTAGAGAAGAACGACCGTTGACTAACTCCCAATCGAAGTAGCGGAGTAATAATGCTAGCATCAGAGTTCCTTCCAGCATTGATAGATGCTCTCCCAAGCAACGATGAGATCCTGAGCCAAAGTCTATCATTGGCAGTGAACTAGTTTCCTTACTCTTGTCTAACCAACGTTCTGGCAGAAATACCTCCGGATTAGCATAGACTTCTAAATCTCTTCCAGCAGCAAGCATTGACCAAGATACTCTAGTACCGCGAGGAATCACTTTACCCTCAATTACAGTGTCGCGTTGAGCCTCCAATGAAGTCGAGCCTGAGGCAATTGAATAAAGGCGCAATGTCTCCTTGAGAATTGCACTGATATAAGCCAATTCTTTGAAGCTTTCTGTATTAATAGAGCCTTTACTTTGCCAAGCTTGGTCAACGATGTCCTGTGCTTGCTGAAAAACCCTTTGATTTAAGCTCAACTCTCCCACTGCAAAGGATAAAGTATGGGCTGTTGTGTCAGTACCAGCTATTAAGAGTTCAAGAGATTCTGCTATTAATGTTTCACGATTGTATTTTGGTTCTTTAGCAGCGATTTTGACCAACATTGATTCCCGGAACAAAGGACTGACTTGTGGTAAATCGGTCTGGTTTTGTTCTCTCATCTGTAAAGCTAAGTCTACACGGGGAGTCAGAAATTCCTCTAAATATCGCCTTGCTGCCCAATAATCTCGTGAATTCTGAGTTGGCAAATATTTCATCCATGTCTTCTCACCAGTAGCTTGTCGTAGGAACCGATAGCCTATAATAGACATCGCTTCGTACACCTTGGGAACTTCCAGGGGTGGCCCTTCATGACTAGTACTATTTCTATCCACAGGAATGCCTAGTACAAGAGAGGAAATCACCCTCATTGTTAGTTCTACAAACAGAGGATCTACCTCAACTTCTTTTGTTGGTGGAGTTTGTTTTACTGTCTCAATTACTTGTTCGCAGGCTTGGCTAATAATTTCAACATATTTGGAAAGACTGCTAGAACTGAATTCTGGGTTCCAAGCCTTGCGTCGCCACTGCCACTCAGTCCCGGTTTCTCCTATCATAATGGGACCACTGATATCATTCCAAACTTTACGCAATTCCTCAGATCTAATTAAGCTACCATCTCTAATCCCATTGACAATGGTATTTTCGATAACTTTCGGCTTACTTAAAACGACAATTGGAGAACTGCCATTCCAGATAACATACATCGGACCTAGCTCTTTACTCCAATCAAAAATTTGCAGGAATAATTTCTTCTTTTTCACTGCTGCTAATAATTGCGGAAGATTTCCTAACAGCCAATGTTTGGGAGGAGAAGGGAGTAATTGTAACGATTTATATGTGTTCTTTTGTTTCCACCAACGCCAACCCAGTGTTCCCGTTATGCTACTAACGCCTAAGACTGTCGCTAAATATGGAAATGAGGAAGAATAATCAATCTGAGCAGTAATTTCTTGGAACATGAATCCGCCTTGCTTTACCAAAAACTTCAGATTACACAGATACTACCTTATTGTTTCGCAATTGCTTCAGCCTCTTTTGATGCTCGGAAATTAATATGAATAAGATTGAAGATAGTTTTAACTGCTAACTCTTGTACAGACAAGGGTTAATGGCGTTTCTACTCTTATTAAATTGGTGATTGATCTTCGGTGGTTTGAGATTCACTCACTAGGGGATTAAGTAATATTTCATTAGCAGCGCTATCGGGTTTCCGGACGCGAATTGCTGGACGCGATCGCCTGTAACCTGCTCTTTCTGCTTTTTGATGTTCGTAATCAATTAATCTGCCATAATATTCATGTTTACTTAAATTCATCGACAAGAAAATATGCTGGCGGATATTACCAAAACCTTTGCGATTAAAAAACTTTAATGCTGAAGTATTGGTGGGGTCAGTATCTACTAGCATAAACCGCGCCCCATCTTCAATCATGCGGGCAACGACTTTATCAACTAACTTGTCTGCTACTCCCCGACGCTGGAATTTAGGACTAACTCCCAGCCATAAAATGTAACCATAAGTCCAAGATGCTTTGGTAATAATGGTTCCCAAAACAAAGCCTGCTAATTCTCCTTCTCTTTCAGCCACGAGGCAATATTCTGGGTCTGTATTGTAAAGTCCAATTACTTCCCATTCATCCCAAGTCCGGTATAAATAAGGATATAAATCACTGGTAAATAACTCTTCTCCCAGATGATAAATGGGAGCAATGTCGTCTATTCCTAATTCGCGGACATAAATCGCTTCAGTTTCGTCAAAGCTGGACATAAATTTAGAAGTTGTAATTTATTTCTATTAGATGTTTTCGGAATTTTAGCGATATCGACCAAACAAACATTTATTTTATCCAATAAGATCGCTATATTAAATTTGAATAAAAAAAAGCAGATTTACCGAATATAAAACTTTTAACCAAAATGCTTTCAAATGCTTTAGAATCAAAAAAATGACTTGATATTACTTTTTAGCTTTCTACGAGAGTTTAGAGGTATAAGGCATCTATTTTGTCAACACAATCATACGAGAATATCAAAGTGATACTTCTTGAATACTGTCGAGATTCGGCATTGAATCTTTCACTGTTTCTTGTGTGACTGTTGTGCGATCGCACCTTTTAGCAAAATGGCAATAATCACAAGTTTTACTACCCTCTGGCACTTGCGGAAACTGCTTGTTGTGATTTTGGTAATCTTCCAACCAATTAGTTAACTGATTTAACAGTTCATTAAGTTTTTTTGATATTTTTATGTGTTGAGCAGTATTGTAATTAAATTTAATATTTTGCGGTTTACCTTCAGACTGCACAAACCAGTAAGTCATAGAAATATTTTCTGGCGAATACGCGCTAGTTTCAGCCAAAACATACATATAAAGCCGTGTTTGCCAGTTGGATTCTAATTTCCGTTTATGAGGTGGTTTCGGATAAGTTTTCCAGTCAAGAATTTCTGCTTGTTGGTTATCTGCAATTAATAAATCATAGACAACCGTCAACAAATAGTTCTGAACTTGCAGAGTCCGGTAGTGTTCGCTTTCACGAAAAGTTTGATTGTCAGTTGCAGACATTAAAATTTCTGGGGCTGCATCAGCAAAACCAGCCATCCAGCTTTGCAGTTGAGGATCTGCTTGGAGGAAACTATCAATTGGTAAACCCATTTCTCGCTGCTGCATCAACAGGTGGAAGCGACTACCCAAAGTTTGCCGTTCCTCGTGTTCGGGATTTGTAGGCGAATTGAGTTGTTCTAGGTAAGTGTGTTGGAATTTACGCGGACAAGCTTCTAATAAGTTGAGTTGTCCTTGAGACAGTCGTAGTAGTTGAGTGGTAGTTGATAGCATCCTTCTATTGTAGAAGCAATGTATAACAACAACCCACTCCAAATTTAACTCCTATAGAACTATTTTTTACTACCGTCCTCATCGTCATTTAGATCGTTCTGCTTTTCGGAATCTTTAGTTTTTCCTTGGGACTTGATGGAGCCAAAGCTGTAAGCCATAGCTATTTTAACTATGTCAAAATATGCAGGGTGATTCTCTTTGTTAACAATTGCCAAAGAAATTGAGCCTGCCACTAAGATGATTAAAATAGGCGAGAGTGTTTCTTTTAGAGTGTTATTGCTGTTGTTTTGCATGGTAAAATATCCTTTGAAGAAGCCTTTGACTGAAGTAAAAGGTAGCCAAAGGCAATTGATTAAGTTCCAACATGAGATTCGATTCGTACTGTTTTCTAAATCAGGAAGTAAACAATTAACGCCAAGATTCAATAATCATGGCGATCGCAAACAAACAAAACAAAATAACTGCTATCCGAAACAACCATTGCCATAAAACGGCCGATAACAGTATCCCTGCGATGGAGACAGCGCCAAGCACCTTAGATAAAATCAAGGCAATTCCCAAACCAAGCAGAGTAAACAGAAAAAACTTCAGCCCTTTAGTAGCCCAATTAAATAAGCGGTTTTCGTCGTTTTTGAGATTGGTATTCATAGTTTTTGTCCTTTTTTGACAGTTGAATATTGCTAGCCAGCACACACCCCACTATGCCAAGTAGAGAGCAAATAGTTACAACATTGCTCCTAGTAAATTAAGGAAAACTACAGCCATACTCCTAAATCGAGTTAGCTTAGTATTTATAAATGATGAAAATTAAGCTCCTAGATTAATACAGTTGAGTCAAAGAAATTTATGTCTTCAGGCAAGTAGAGAGAAGGTTTATCTGAACTCGAATAACTCTTAAATAAATTGCAATGGCAATCTGGAAATTGATATTAGGTGCTAAATGCTCGTGATGGCGCAGAACGCAGATTACGCGCATCAAACCCTAAAATGCAATTTCCCAAAGACAACATACTTGCCTTTTTGACAATCTTCAAAATCGATGCATTACTCACTAAGTTTCATGGAGTTAACTGTAAACTTACTAAGTTACTCGATGAAGCAGTGTTGAACTCACTATACAAGTAACTTAGTTACTTAGTCAAGGTATAAAGTGAGAAAATTGTCAAAAAAGCACCATAGCACTAGACATTCGTTATAGACAGTTAGCCTAACCGTCCCTTTTGAGAGATTGCTTCCTCACATAGTGAGCTAACATTGGGAGTGTAGTTTGTATTGGTGAGAGCATGAGTGCGATTCCCCAAAACTTTGTTGTGGCTTTAGCCCAAGAACGGGGTGTATCTAGTAGTGAGTTAGAGGTGTTGTTAGGTGTGGTTGAGGACAAATCGCCAAATGCGATCGCCAAAGAATTGAACATTAGCCCGGAGGCAGTACGCAAAAGATTAAGCGAGGTTTATAAAAAATTTCATGTCAACGGTGTTGGCCCGGGAAAACTCACTAAGTTACAGCAAGTGATTGAAAGTGAGTATCGAGCATCTTCAGTTAGTGTGAAATCCATTGCCAGTAAACCTCCAGATTGGGGCGAAGCACCTAGTATCGGTGGTAGCTTTTACGGGCGAGGAGCAGAACTGTCTGGACTCAAGCAATGGATTGTCCAGGATAAATGCCGATTAATAGCACTATTAGGGATGGGAGGAATTGGCAAAACCACATTGTCTGTAAAGTTAGCAGAGGAAGTGCAGTATGATTTTGAATACTTGATTTGGCGATCGCTCCGCAATGCCCTACCTCTCAAAGAACTCTTGGCTAACCTAATCGTATTTTTATCTGATGAAAAAGAAATTGATTTACTAGAAACCGTAGATAGTCAAATAACTTTACTGATTAAATATTTACGAAAACAGCGTTGTCTTTTGGTCTTGGATAATGCCGAGACCATTTTGCAAGGGGGCGACCGTGCCGGTGAATATAGAGAAGGATATGAGGCTTATGGTCAACTACTCAAACGAGTCGGGGAAGAAGCGCATCAAAGTTGTTTAGTATTGACTTCTCGTGAAAAACCCAAAGAGTTTGCTCCTTTAGAGGGAGAGACATCACCAGTCAGAACACTATTATTAGCTGGCTTAGGAGAAATAGAAGGGCAAGAAATTCTTAAGGATAAAGGCATATTTGGCTCAAAGCAAGACTGGGCAAAGTTAGTTGAGAATTATTCAGGGAATCCCTTAGCACTAAAGTTAGTTTCTGAGCCGATTCGGGAGCTATTTGCTGGTGATATCGCCGCTTTTCTTAATGAAGGAGAAATAATTTTTGGTGACACTCGTAATTTATTGGATCAGCAATTTGAACGTTTGTCAGAACCAGAAGCAGAAATTATGTACTGGTTAGCAATTAAGCGTGACTCTGTTTCTTTAGAGAAATTGTTAGATGATATTGTAGGTTTACCAAAAAGACAATTACTAGAAGCGCTAGAATCTTTACGACGGCGATCGTTAATTGAAAGAGGAACAGAAGGAACTAGTTACGTTCCTACTTTCACACTCCAACCTGTAGTGATGGAGTATATGACAGACCGTTTAGTAGAAGATGTTTCTCAAGAAATTGTCGATGATGAAATTACAATATTTAAAAATCATGCTCTAATTGAAGCTACAGCGAAAGATTATATTAGAAATACTCAAATTAATTTAATACTTAAACCCATTTTAAATAGGTTAAACACTATTTTCATAAATCCTAACGATCTCGAAAATAAATTAACACAAATTATATCGAAAATTCGAGATAAATTTCCGCCAGAACCAGGGTATGCAGTTGGAAATATTCTGAATATGCTTTGTCAACTACAGATTGATTTGAGTTGCTATGACTTTTCCCATTTGACTATTTGGCAAGCATACTTACAAAATGTGAATTTGCATGATGTCAATTTTGCTGGCTGCAATCTTGCTAAATCCGTTTTTGCTGAAACCTTGGGTAGTATTTCATCGGTAGCATTTAGCCCTGACGGAAAACTTTTGGCAACGGGTGATGTTGATGGTAAAACTCAGCTATGGCAAGTTGCAGATTGTAAATCACTTTTCACCCTGATGGGGCATAACAGTCCAGTGTGGTCAGTCGCTTTCAGTCCTGACGGTGAAACTCTCGCTAGTGGTAGTGACGACCAAACGGTGAAATTATGGGATGTTCGTAACGGAAAGTCCCTCAAAACCTTGCAAGGGCATACTAATAGGATACGGTCAGTCGCTTTCAGTCCCGATCGCCAAACTTTGGCTAGTGCTAGTGAAGATCGAACAGTGAAATTATGGGATGTTCGTAACGGAAAGTGTCTCAAAACCTTGCAGGGACATACCAGTTGGGTATGGTCAGTCGCCTTCAGTCCTGATGGTCAAATTCTCGCTAGTGGCAGTGATGACCAAACGGTGAAGTTATGGAATATTAGCGACGGCAAGTGCTTCAAAACTTTGCAAGGGCATAGCAATTGGGTACGGTCAGTTGCTTTCAGTCCCAATGGTGAAATTCTTGCTAGTGGTAGTGAAGACCAAACAGTGAAGTTATGGGATGTTAGCCACGGCAAATACCTCAAAACCTTGCCGGGACATGGCAATCGTGTCTGGTCAGTTGCCTTCAGTCCTGATGGTCAAACTCTCGCTAGTGGCAGTGATGACCAAACGGTGAAGTTATGGGATGTTGCTAACGGCAAGTGCCTCAAAACCTTGCAGGGGCATAGCAATCGGGCATGGTCAGTCGCCTTCAGTCCTGATGGTCAAACTCTCGCTAGTGGCAGTAAAGACCAGACGGTGAAGTTATGGAATGTTGGCGACGGGAGATGTTTTAAAACTTTGCAAGGGCATACCGATAGAGTACGGTCAGTTGCTTTCAGTCCTGACAATCAAACTCTGGCTAGTGCTAGTGAAAACCAAACGGTGAAATTATGGGATGTTCGCCACGGGAAGTGTCTCAAAACTTTCCAAGGACATACTAATCGAGTATGGTCAGTTGCTTTCAGTCCTGATGGTGAAACTTTGGCTAGTTGCAGTGAAGACCAAACGGTGAAGTTATGGAATATTAGCGACGGAAACTGCCTCACAACCTTGCAGGGACATACTCATCGAGTGCGGTCAGTTGCTTTCAGTCCTGATGGTGAAACTTTGGCTAGTGGCAGTGACGACCAAACGGTGAAGTTATGGAATATTAGCGACGGAAATTGCCTGCAAACCTTCCAAGGGCATACTAATCGAGTCTGGTCAGTTGCCTTTAGTCCTGATGGTCGAACTTTGGCTAGTGGCAGTGACGACCAGACAGTGAAGTTATGGGATATTCACGAGGGGAAGTGTATCAAAACCTTGGAGGAGCATACAAATTGGGTATGGTCAGTTGCTTTCAGTCCTGATGGTGAAATTCTCGCTAGTGGCAGTGAAGACCAAACGGTGAAGTTATGGAACATTCGTGACGGCAAATGCTTGAAAACTTTACAAGAGTCTACTAATCGGGTAAGGTCAGTTGCCTTCAGTCCTGATGGTGAAACTTTGGCTAGTGGCAGTGAAGACCAGACGGTGAAGTTATGGAATGTCCGTGATGGTAAACGCCTGAAAATCTTGCACGAGCATTCTAGTTGGGTACGGTCAGTTGCCTTTAGTCCTGATGGCCAAACTTTGGCTAGTGGCAGTGAAGATGAGACGATTAAATTGTGGGATATTCAAACCGGTGAGTGCTTAAAAACACTGCGATCGCCAAAACCCTACGAAGGAATGAATATCACTGGGGTGACAGGCTTAACCGCAGCACAGCTAATGACGCTCAAAGCCTTAGGAGCAGTAGAAGATACAGAACAAAAATAAAAGGTAAAAGGATGAATTTAGTATTCTTAGTTCATCCGTTTACCTTTTTTATGTACCTGATGCTTATTTCATGTTAGCCCTTGCGTCCCTCACTGCGGCAAAGAAAAATAATCCTGTGAGTGGAATACTCAATGCGAGGATAATTGCCGTGGTTGTGACACCAAAATCTGGTTGTCCGTAACTGAGTTCAAAAATCGAACCTACACCTGCGATCGCACTTACACAACAACCACCCAGAAACAAACCGCTTTTTGGAGTTAAATACACTACTATTCCCCTATGCTACTGGTTTCACCGCTTGATACGAGAAGCCATTCTTAGATAGTTCCTGCGCCAAAGTCAAGGAATTTTCCACACGGTCTACAAACACCACACCATTAAGGTGATCCATTTCGTGCTGAATGCAGCGTCCCAGCAGGTCATTAGCCTTTAAAGTTTGGGGACGGCCATACTCGTCTTTATAGGCGATTTCCACAACTTCAGGGCGCTTCACATCTAGATATACATTGGGAATACTTAAGCATCCTTCTTGGGCAACCGAGATGTCACGGCTAACTTGTTTAATTGTGGGGTTGATCAACACCAACGGTTGATTCGCTGCGTTGTCTGGTTCCAGGTCAATGACAATTAATTGTTTGTGAATTCCCACTTGGGGTGCAGCCAAACCAATGCCATCTTTACTGTACATAGTTTGCAGCATTTCACGCACCAGTTTGCGGAGTTCGTCATCAACTTTAGAAACCCGCTTTGCAGCTTGACGTAGCACGCGATCGCCTAAATAATGAAGCTCCAAAGGCGGATTTTTTAACTTTTTTTTCTCGACAGCAATTTCAGAAGGCATGAGTCTTGATGGCTAGATGGTGAAAATTCCTACTGCCTTAATTCTATCAAGCTGGGGAATGGGGAGTGGGCAGATGAGGGACATAAGGGAGTGGGGAGTGCTGAATTCACCAATTCTGAGTTATCAATTATAAATTCTGACTTCTGACTTCTAACTTTTTGTACTGGGGTGATTTGTGTTGAAATCTCTCACGAAACTTGACTATCTGCTCAAAGAAACTTTCCTTGGCTTACTGCGGGGAGGTTGGATGAATTGGGCAGCTGTCAGTACTGTGACCGTATTGTTATTTTTATTCGGCTTGAGTTTGCAAACTTCTTGGCAAGTCGAAAAACTTCTCTACCAGTTCGGTAGCCAGCTAGAAGTATCAGTTTATCTCGAACCGGATATGCAAGTTCAAAGCATTGAGCCACTGATAGCAAAAATGCCGCAGGTAACAGCGATACAAACAATTACTAAGGAGGAAGCCTGGAATAAGTTAGTCAAGGAAATGAGAATTTCGGATATTGAGGGTGTCACTCAGCAGCTAGGTGAAAATCCTTTGGTTGATGAGATCAAGGTGAAAGCGCGTAACTCTCAAGTCGTACCAACTTTAGCAACCCAGTTGGCTAAGTTACAGGGAGTTGATACCGTGCAGTATATCGATGAAGCAGTCAAACGCATTGCCCAGTTACACCGGGGTTTGAACTGGGTTACTTTAACAATTACAATTATTTTGACTGTAACAGCGATCGCTGTGACTACCACCACAATTCGCCTGATTGTCATGGCGCGACGCCAGGAAATTGAGATTATGCAACTAGTGGGAGCAACTTCTGTCTGGATTTACCTGCCCTTCATTTTACAAGGAATTGCTTTTGGTTTAGTTGGTGGTGCGATCGCTTGGAGTTTTATTTCTGTGATTCAACAGTTTCTCGGTAAATTGCTAGCCACTCAACCAGAGTTTATCCAAGTAATCACCAACGGAATACAACTCACCCCAGCCCAAATTTTATTATTGCCCCTAATTCTCTTGAGCTTCGGTGCCACGGTAGGATTAATGGGAAGCTTATTTGCTGTTAGACGTTTTGCTAAAGGATAGTCATTGGGCATGGGTAGAAGAGAAAGGACGAAATCGTTATGAAATCACAATGGGAATGTTTTTTAGAAAATCTTGGTGTTTGGGAAGGTTCATTCACTAATTTTTCTCCCCAAGGTACACTTTTGAGCGATACTCCTAGCCGCCTTTCCCTAGAACAATTGAATGGTAGCCAGAAAGTGCGCCTAACTCTGAGTCGTTCGGGACAAGATTTAATCAGAGAATTTAGTTCTGTCGGAGGAGGTTTGCTGTTTTTTGAAAATGGTTCGTTTTCTGAAGGTTTAATTCAGTTAGGGCCATTTTCAGAATTCGGTGGAGAACTCGCTTTTGTTCGTGAAAATCGCCGCTTGCGTCTGGTGCAACTATTTGATAAGACAGGTAATCTCAGTGGACTAACCCTAATTCGAGAACATCTAGCTGGAACCCCAACAGCAGAACGTCCACCTTTGCAGTTAGATGACTTGTTGGGAGAATGGCAAGGTCAAGCAGTGACAATGTATCGAGATTTGCGTTCGCCTGACACTTACTCTACAACTCTAAAATTACAATTAGATAATACTGGGCGATTAATTCAAAGTACTTCTTTTGCAGAACGCACAATTACCTCAACTGCTACTATTAAAGGTTCCATCATTCTCTTTGATGAAAATCCTGAAAAACAGATACAAGTATTAATGTTACCTGATGGCGCTTCTGCAACTTCACCATTAAAAGTGCAATTACGTCAACCTTTATTTTTAGAAACCGGTTGGTTAATCCAACCAAACCTCCGCCAACGGATGATTCGCAGCTATAACGAGAAAGGCGAATGGGTTAGCCTGACATTAGTTACCGAACAAAAGGTGTAAGGGTTTGGATGGCTGATGAGTTACTTTAAGGAAACCTCCAATGGTACAAACCCCTGCTAAATCTCTTACTCTCGCTGAATTTCTCGATTTACCAGAGACAAAACCTGCAAGTGAATATATTGATGGGCGTATTATCCAAAAACCAATGCCACAAGGAGAACACAGCGCAATTCAGACTGAGTTAGCACCTGCAATTAATTTAATCGTAAAACCGAAAAAAATTGCACGGGCTTTCTGCGAACTTCGCTGCACATTTGGAAATCGCTCAATTGTGCCTGATATTTCTGTGTTTATGTGGGACAGAATTCCTCGTCAAGAGAATGGTGGGATTGCTAACGTCTTCTCAATTGCCCCAGATTGGACAATTGAAATTCTATCTCCCGATCAAAGTCAAACTAAAGTTATCAAGAATATTCTGCATTGTCTCAAGTATGGAACTCAGATGGGATGGCTGATCGATCCTAAAGAAAAATCTGTGTTTGTTTACTTGCCAAATCAGGCAACTAATGTTTATGAAGAACTAGAAACAAAGTTACCAGTCCCGGAATTTGCGAAAGATTTCAGCTTAACAGTAGAAGGTTTATTTAGTTGGTTGCTCGAGTGATTGCAGTTAGGCTGTTTACTCACTAATGATATTAGAGATAATCGAGCGATCGCTCTATTCATCTGAGATAAATTATATTGCTTATTCAACACTCCATACTTCGTCAAACGCACGTACCAGTAAACATTTACTTTGTAAATTCAAAAATGTTGGAATAATAATCAGGCAATTTGTAGCGTGCTGGGTTCAGGAATAGATTCACCTTCTAATTGCCAAGCTTCCAAGTACATTTCAATTACTTCTTCGCCATTATGAATAGCTTCTTCACGAGTTTTGCCGTGAGTGCAGGGCATAATAACGCGATCGCTAAACTCTGGAATAGTGACTAGAAAAAGCCGATCTTCATTAGACCATTGAATAATCATACTGTATTGATTCATAAATTGTCGTCCTCTCTTAACTCTTGGAGTTCAGTTAATAACTTTGCTAACTGCTTTTCCAGGTATAGCGGCACATCATCTCCATCCTTACCTGAAATTGTTAGTGTTTTTCTAAGCAAAGGATGTCGCCAACGTTCATGACTACCTTTGCCACGCTTAGGAAGATAAACGAATCCTTCACGTAAAATTTGTGCTTTTAATTCCCGAATTTTTCTGGGCATGAATTTTATTTACTTTTCTATCCTATGCTTTCTCAGAAATAACCTATGTATTGGCATCAAAAAGCTAGTGTATCAAGTGCCCATTACAATTTGGCTTCAACATTATTCTTATACAGCAGAAAAAACTATGTTAAAAAGTTTAAAATCTTATACCAAGTTACAACGACGGTGCAATGCTTTGTTAAGTAAAGCTTGATATTCTTCATCTCCAACCCGATAAGCACCAAATCTTTCCAAGTGCGGATTCATCATTTGGGCATCAAAAAATACAAATTTTCTCTGACGCAATCTTTCTACCAACTTAACCATCGCTACCTTTGAACCATCGGGAATCTCGTAAAACATGGATTCGCCAATGAAAGCACCACCAATAACAATTCCCAAAATTCCCCCAGCTAGTTCGTCACCTTGCCAAGTTTCAAAACTATAAGCGTAACCAGTCTGGTAAAGTAGCCAGTAAATATCTTGCAATTCTGGTGAAATCCAAGTTTCTTCGCGGTTAGCACAGCCAGCCACCACGGCTTGAAAATCCCGATTAATCGCCACACTAAAACGTTCTTGATTGAGGACGCGCTGCAAAGACTTGGGATAGCGAAACCTCTCATCCAAGGGTATAAAAGTCCGATCGCGACTTCCGTACCAACTCAGGCGATCGCTATCATCAGCCATGAGAAAATAGCCTTGAGCATAACCTTGAACAATAGCAGCGATATCATATTGCATAAATATAAAAAATACAAAAAGAACGCAATTTGATACTAACAATCATTCTCTGCGTTCCCCTGTAATCCCCTCTGCGTATAAAAAATATGACTGAACCAATTCCACCCATTACCCTACCACGTCCTGAAAATCCGCAACTTGAAGGTGAATGGTTGCGAGAACGTCTGCTGCGGTGGCTGGATACAGAATTTATCCCAGAAGCAGTTAACCAAAAGATTGCTCAACGAGCCGCACAGATTTTTGTGCGTCAACGGATGGAAGGAGAAAACGACCTTGGTTCTCTGGTAATTGCCATTGTCACAGAGATGCAGTCGTATGATTTTTCCAATAGCTTTTATGGAGAGTTTGCGATCGCCAACGCCGTTAGCGATCTACTCTTAGAAAGTCTGGGAATTGATAAGTGTTGCGGTCAATAATTTTTGTCCTTTGTCATTTGTCCTTTGTCATTTGTAAATACTAATGACCAATGACCAATGACTAATGACTCTTGACTACCAACTAGACTTCACGACTCCAGGCAAAAGACCTTCATGCGCCCATTCCCGCAGCACATTTCGAGACAGTCCAAAATCCCGGTAAACACCTCTAGAACGACCAGTCAACCAGCAACGGTTACGGCGGCGGTTGGGCGCACTGTTCCGTGGTAGCTGTTGAATTTGCCGATGGATTTCTAGCTTGTCAAGGGGAGACTCTGCACTTTTGAACTCTTCTAAAAGAGCTTCACGCTTGTCAGCATATTTTTCTACCAATCTGGCGCGTTTTTTCTCGCGCTCAATCATGCTCTTTTTTGCCATATATTCTCTAACTCAATTTAAAGACAGCATTTTCCATTCTACAGTCTTCTTTTCAATTCTAGGATACTTGTGTTCCCCAGTAGTCTGTCAACTTGAAATTCATAGATATGGAAGAGGACGTGGGGACACGGGGATAAGAAGAGTTTTGTCTTAACGTCCCCGCGTCTCCCCCTCTTTGCGTCCCCGCGTCTTTTCTCTATCTGACCAACACTACCCTACAACTACTGGCTTATTTGCAGCAGGACATAAATCCGCAAGTTCACAAGCAACGCAGACGGGAGAACGCGCTTTACAAATAGCACGGCCGTGATAAATCAGCCGAATTGACCAATTTTCCCAATCTGGTTGCGGCAATAAAAGCATTAAATCTTTTTCAATCCGAATCGGGTCTGTATACTCAGTTAAACCCAAACGTTGACTCAGGCGGCTAACGTGAGTATCTACAGTCACGCCAGCATTAATGCCATAAGCGTGAGCGAGGACTACATTTGCTGTTTTCCGCGCCACACCTGGAAGTTTTAACAACTGTTCCATTTGGTTGGGAACAACAGAGTCAAACTCGGTGACAATCATCCGACAGGCAGCTTGAATATTCTTGGCTTTATTGCGATAAAATCCTGTGGAACGCACCAAGTTTTCTAAGTCTGCTAAGTCGGCGATCGCTAAACTCGCTGCATCAGGAAACTGACTAAATAATCCTGGCGTCACTTTATTTACTCGCTCATCAGTACACTGAGCCGAGAGAATCGTTGCCACCAACAATTGTACTGGTGTTGAGTAGTTCAAAGAGCAAGTAGCATCTGGATAAAGACGCTTCAGGCGAGAGAGAATTTCTACCGCCCGTTGCTTTAAAGATAAAACTTTCTTTTCCTTAGTCCCCACTCCCTACTCCCCATTCTCTACTTTCACTGAAGCAATTTTTGTACCCACTCCAATTGACTAGTTAATTGGGTAGTTTCTTTAACTATCAGAAAAATCCCTAGTCCTAAGAGTAGCACCAAACCAGTTTGCATTACACCTTCTTGAATCCGAGCAGGCACAGGTTTACCGCGCAAACCTTCAATTAAGAGAAAAGCGAGTTGTCCGCCATCCAAAGCTGGTAAAGGCAAAATGTTAATAATAGCCAAATTAATGCTGATAATTGCTGCAAAAGATAACAAATTTGTGCTATTGTCAGCAGCCAATTGTGCGCCTATTTTGACAATATTAACTGGGCCAGAAACTTGTCCTACAGTTTGTTGAAAATTGGTGATTAACTGACCAAAACCGCTGAGTGTTCCCACAAATAATTGTTGAAACCTGTTAGCGGCAATACCGAAAATTTCAAAAGGACTATTAGGACGACGATAAACTGCTGTAGCATTTGGACTAAGTGCCACACCTACTACACCTTTGCCATCTGCTCCTAGTTTTGGTGTTAATTTCAGGGATTGTTGTTGATTTTCGCGCTGAATTTTGAGTTCGATTTGCTGATTGGGATGAGTTTGAATTTCTTTTGTCAGCAAAGTGGTTGATTTATCAGAAGCGGGAAGTTCCTGACCGTTGACAGCCAGAATAATATCTCCTTCTCTAACTCCTGCTTGGTAGGCAATGGATTCTTGATTAACAGGCTGTACGATGACACCAGCTTTGTAGTTTAATTTCTCAGGAATACCCACAATACCCAATTGCAGAGCCAGTACTAAATAGGCAAATATTAAATTTGCGATCACTCCCGCACTGATGACGATCGCCCGGTCTAAAATTGGACGGTTACGCAGCAGATTTGGGTCATTGGGTGGAACATCGCTATCGGGGTCATCATCCGGGAAGCCCACAAAGCCACCCAAGGGAAAAGCACGGACAGCATATTCGGTTTGTGAACCTTGGTACTTAAAAAGAACTGGGCCAAAACCCAAAGAAAAACGGTTAACGAGAATGCCTTGAGAACGTGCTGCAACAAAATGTCCCAACTCGTGTACCAAGATCAGAACAGCCAAGACTGCGATCGCTGCTAAAACTGACATAGAGCAAATTAGTGAAGATATTAAGCTATGGTTATCTCCATTCTAATTGGGCATTGGGCATTGGGCATGGGGAGCAGAGGGGGCAGGGGAAAAGGTTAAAGGTTAAAGGGAAAAGGAATAAATTTAATCTTTCCCTTTTTCCCCTTACCCCTTTCCCTTTTCCCATGCTTAATTACAGTACTTCACGCCCCAAGAAAGGTTGCAATGCTTCTGGTATCCTCACTGTCCCATCGGGTTGTTGATAATTCTCCAAAATTGCTGCCATCGTTCGTCCCACTGCTAAGCCCGAACCATTGAGAGTATGCACAAACTGAGTACCTTTCTTTCCAGCTTCTTTGAAACGAATATCAGCCCGTCGCGCCTGAAAATCGATAATATTAGAACAACTGGAAATTTCGCGGTATTTGCCAGCAGAAGGCAACCAAACCTCTAAATCATAGGTTTTGGTAGAAGAAAATCCTAAATCCCCAGTACTGAGATTTACTACTCGATAAGGCAACTGCAAAGCCTGTAAAATTGCTTCTGCATTCCCCACCAATTTTTCCAGTTCATCAAAAGAACTGCTGGGTTCGACAAATTTCACCAGTTCCACTTTGTTGAATTGATGCAGCCGAATTAAACCCCGCATATCGCGCCCATAACTACCAGCTTCCCGACGAAAACAGGGAGTATAAGCACAGTGGTAAATAGGCAAATCTTCAGCAGCGAGAATTTCGCCCCGATAGAGGTTAGTCAATGGGACTTCCGCTGTGGGAATCAGCCACAAGTCGTCATCAGCGCACTTAAAGCTTTCTTCTGCAAACTTAGGTAACTGACCGGTCGCCGTCAAAGAGTCAGTATTCACCAATAGCGGTGGACTAACTTCTACATACCCACCTTGGGTATGGACACTCAGCATAAAGTGAATTAATGCCCTTTCCAGTGCTGCGCCAGCGCCTATCAATGTTACAAACCGACTTTGGGCAACTTTCACAGCTCGCTCAACATTGAGAATACCTAATTTTTCAGCTATTTCCCAATGAGGAAGAATATTCGGGTTTTGGGGAATATACTCATCACCCCAACGCCTCACTTCTACGTTATCTTCTTCACTTTTACCAAAGGGTGTAGAGTCGCTTGGTAAGTTGGGAAGTGCCAACACAAGCTGGGCAATTTCAGCTTTGAGGTTTTTTTCTTGGGGTTCCAGTTCGCTCAATCTAGCTTTAACAGAGTTACCTTCATTCCGCAAAGCTTGAATTTCTGAGTCTTGAGCATCGATACCAGATTTCAGCTTTTGGCCGACAATTTTACCAATTTCGTTGCTACGGGCTTGGAGTTGACTACGTGTCCCCTCTAACTCCCGTTGTTGCCGGTCTAACTGTAATATCGGTTCAATGTCGTATTTACCACTACGACTGTTCAATCGTTCTTGAACTAATTGCGGATTTTCCCGTATTTGCTTGATATCCAGCACAGATTTTTCTCAGTTTTTAGCCTATTATCTTCCTGCCAACACCCCAGCATATACTGATTTTGCCTTGCAATGAACAGAAAAGCAAACATAAAAATTTTGCCCTGCCAATCTTGCCAGGGCGAAAAAAGTTTCAAATGTCAATTTAGTATTAATCCTCTGATTTTCTAGACTCCGGAGTACTCGCGGGTGAAGGTAGCCAATAGGCAAGTACACCTGATAAACCACTCCAGTACACTGACTGGTTTTGGTTATTCTGGCGATCAATAAATATTAGGGAACTACACAATCCAATCATTAAGGTACTAAAAAACACTTGTATACCAAATTTCCAAATTTCTAGTTTTTTCATAGTGTAAGACTTCCAATCCAGATTCATTTCATCTGATAACAGTTCTGATATCACCTTTTAGGTGGATGTTAATATGAGCAACTGATGTTAGTCTTCACGTTGTATTTTGAAAATTTCGGAAAAGCACTACGAACACATTTTAATTATTTGCTATATAACCTCCCAAAAAGAGGGGAAATTTACACAAAAAATCAGTCAAAATAAGTATAGATTTTTGGCTAAATTTTTGCTCTGAATTTGTCTTTCTACGGTTTATTGATGCGATTAAGTAGCCAAAGTGACGCTACAAGCCCTGCAAAGTGCGCTGAGACAGTGTTAGTGTTTGCCTGTACAACAAGCATATCTAGACCGCTAATAATTCGAGTTGGGTCAAAAAATTGGGTAGTTATCGCTTGGGGAGATATAGATCTTGCTACCAGCGTACCAACGATCGCCTGCGCCCCCAAAAGAGTCACCAGCGTTCCTCCTAAATTCACCCACAGTCCTAAGCGTAATACTTGCACAGTCTCGCTTTTACGAGGGCGGTTGCTAGGATTGGAAGATTCCAATTGCTTGCCAATTCTGGTGTAACGGTAAGCTAAGTAAATGCCCACGCCTAAAATAACCAATCCACAAACTGCTAAAAATACGCCAAAGCCAGTCCCAGGATTATTACTAGGGCTGCCAGTTCTTTGACTAAAGATACCGAACAGCAGCACAATTATGCCAGAAACAACACCTAGTACTAGCTGAATCCAAAAGCTAATCCAACCTGCAAGGCGAAAGGTTTGGGCAATTGCCCGGAGATTAGAAGAAGACGATGGGGCATCGGGAGTTTGTGACATATAGTGAATCACCAATGTGCTAGGTGCTTTTAAGGGAAGTGGGGAGATGGAGGGTAGAGGAGCAGAGGTCTATGGTAGAACCCCTAACACAGGACGGGGGAGTAGAGGGGCAAAAATAACTCCTTACCAGAACAACGGAAACGTCTCCGGTTCTGCTCAAAAGTCAACATTCCCAATGTCCCATACGCATTTAAAGTGTTAGAACTTCTCCCACTATGTTCCTTTTCTTTCCCCTCCCCTTTGGCTCTTTTTGATAAATTTACTATCACATTTACCAGATACCACAAGAGGATCTCAACCCTAGAAAATTATTAATAGTTACTACCCAGGTATGTTTACAAAAGTAGCAGTTTGAACATAAACATATTCTTTAGCTTCAGTTTTTAAAATTTGCATTGGGAAAATCACTGTAAAAAAAAGTGTTTATTAAGTTTTACAGACAAAATAGCATTTTACCTGTAAAATTTCTTCGATGGCATCTTATTGCTTAAGCAGTTCTAATAAACTCGGCATCGCTTAACACCAAAACAGTGACTTCCCCACTGTCTGTTCCCTCCTCACCATACCTGATTTAGCTTGGGTAGGAGAATACTATCCTATACCCTGAAACTCACAAACCAGTTCCACAACTTCAAAGGCGTGGGCAATCATTTGGTGTTTTCGCTTTGGAAATTTAGCTTAAGTAGCTTTATATATTACTCATCTAAGAGTAGCACTATATACTGACTACGAGGATTGTAGACCTTACCCTAAGGCATTTTTTTAGCCATTCACTAACCATGAAACTTGAGGATATATATCAATTCTTTGAAAATCCTCCGCCAACTTACCTTTGTCAGGAATTAGCAGTTTGTTACATACTGTCTATTTTGTTAGAAGGTGAATCCTACGGCACCGAGTTAATCCAACGATTAGAAACTGAATATCCCACCCATAGGCTTTCCGATACTGTACTTTACAGTGCAATCAAGTTTCTGGAAGACGAAAGGGCAATCAATGGATATTGGAAAAAACTCGAAGGACGGGGACGCCCCAGGCGGATGTACCAAGTTTCTCCAGAATGGCAAGTTCAAGCGCAGAATTTAGCTTTTCTTTGGCAAGACTACATCAACGGGCGAACAAAGTAACGAATAATTGATAATGAATAAGTCTCCTCCAGTCAAACAATAACAATTAGTTATGGATACTCCTATTCTGCCATCTACGTTGCTGCTCACCTTGTTGTTATCGGTTGGGCTGTTTTTCTTTATTCGTGCTTCAACTAAAGACCGCACAGAAACAGCACACTTAGTATCCGAACAAGACGAAGCCGCTTTCATGTCTCAATTAAGAGAGTATTTTCGATCGCGGTCTTACCGAGTGGCAGCGGTAGACCGAGAACAAAACCAAGTGACTTTTGAAGGTAATGTTCGCCCTAGCTGGTTCTTAGCTATATTTCTCACCCTACTGTCAGCTACTGGTATTGTTTGTCTCTCACTAGTGGTGTACCTACTTTTTCCTAGCTTTAGTAGCTTAATTCTTGCTATGGTACTGCTCTCACCTTTGAGTGGTGTGTTTTATTGGAAAAAATCTGGAAGACTTGAGAAGGTGTTGCTCAAGGTAGAAACAACTCAGAGCGAACAAACCCCCTCAAGTAAGGTTACTGTAGTTGCCCATCGAGATGAACTCACTGAGTTACGGAGGACTCTACAGTTAAAGGCTGGTAAATAATTGTTGGTTTTTATGACCATCTCTTAACTTATGAGGTATTCCCTTTATGACCTGACCTACTCTGAAGGCAATGAAAAGTAGTAAGGAGGAAATCAAAACTGCTGCTTTGCCAATTTTATCCATAACTCCCGTTGTGAGTAAAAATCTGAATTGATTGATTTCAATTCGTTGACAGAGCTTGCCTTCCAATCTATTGGATAAGAGCGCAACTTCACTAGCGCTTTTTGATGCGCTTGGCTCTATATCCACTCCTTTATACATCTTTCAAGCAAGTACCAAGCCATGCAAGCTAGCGTGGTTTGACACGTATTGCCTTTTCAAGTGCCCAGAATAGGCTGACTGGCAAATCACCTACAAACTAAAAAAAAATTAAATTTTGCATAAACTTAGCAACTTTGCCAGTTAATTAATAGTCAGGGACCACATTCAATGCTTGAGATGACCAATTTTTCATCGAGCAGTTAAAGCAAGGGGTTCTTGACCTGGAGGAGTTTCTAAAGTCCTCAGGCTGGGAAACAAGAAATGGTTTTCCTCTACGTATTGAGCACCAAACAGTCCCTTTTCTGCCCAAAAATAACGGTCTGTGGTGTGTTCGTTTCGCTTTACGAGTAGCAATGCTGGTGGCAATATCCCTTCAGCTTGAATGAACCTTCTCGCTGCTGTCACAGGTTTTTCTTCGCCACTTTCGATGCTATATTGAGGCACATGTTCCAGAATGCGCCGTCCTTCCTGACGACGACGACTTTTTCTTTTGCGTCTCCTTGCCAACCTATTGTCCTCCTCTTTCAAGCTATAGATTGTAGTGATAGCTACAAAATCCGTCGTCATTATAGAAGTTCTAGTTCAAAAAATCAATAGTTTTTTAACTTTTGATCCAATTAAAATTAATATCTTTAGAGGTATAGATAAAACAAAACTTTCTAACGATAATAATTCGCTGGTACAAAACATCACTCAGAAGATTTCAGCTAAGCTGTATTAAAAGAATGAGGTAAAAACTAACTATCCTCTCTTAATGATGCCTCAAAATCTGTAATCTTGAGCAAGAGCTAAAAAATGTTAATGTCTGCCAGTTCTGATTTTCTTGCTTTGTGCCGGGAGCAAATAGCACTGCTGGCCCAAGGGCTGGGAGCAACTTTAAGTATTGTGTACCTAACACAAGAATTGGTAGAGACTCCCTCTGGTGAGGCAAAACTGATTCCTGTGATGATTTACCCGGAAACAGCATTATTACCGCAAACAGAGGAAACTGCCGGCACAGTACCTAAGCAGCTTCAAGTTGGTAATGTATTGGTATTACCTAATCATCACCAAAGGTTATTAACACCAGGATCGGAATCTTCAAATTCCTCATGGGAGTCTGAGATACCAGATGCATCCCAACCTTATTTACAAGAGGAATATCTACTAAGTGGTAACCAAATTGTTTTACCTCTGGTCTATGAGGGTGTGATGATGGGGTTGCTAGTAACTGGTAGGAAAGACCGAGAATGGAATGAACACGAGCAAAGTCAGATTCAACGCATAGCCCAAACACTGGCGATCGCTTGCATTTTAGATCAGCGACGAGCATGGTTACAACATCAGCTGCACGAACAACAAATTCTTCAAGAAAAACAGCAGGATTTGTTAGATAACCTGTTACATCAGTTTCGTAACCCATTAACAGCGTTACGGACTTTTGGGAAACTTTTGTTGAAGCGACTCAAACCAGCAGACACTAATCGGGATGTAGCAAATAGCATAGTGCGAGAAAGCGATCGCCTCCAAGAATTACTACAACAATTTGAGCAAGTAATTGATTTGACACAGGCAGATTTAGCACCACTGCATCTACCTGATGAAGTATTTCTAGAAGCAACTGTGCAAAAAGATGTGAAGCCGCCTCTATTATTGCCAGGAACCGGAGATAAAACAGTTGACTGCTCGTTAGCAGATATATTAGAACCATTATTAATATCAGCTAAAGCCATAGCACAAGAGCGCAAACTTAGACTAATAACCGAATTTAAATACAATTTACCCCTAGTACGTGCCAACATCAAAGCATTACGAGAAGTGTTAAATAACATCATCGATAATGCATTGAAATACACTCCTGCTGGTGGTAAGATTTTGATTCAAGGTGGGCAACAAAAAGGTAATTTTCAAGGAATTGTCATCAATGACAATGGCCCTGGCATTCCACCCGAAGATTTAGAGCATCTTGGAGAACGCCATTACCGGGGCGTACAGGCGCAAACGGAAATCCCCGGTACAGGTTTGGGGCTAGCGATCGCTAAACAGTTAATAGAACAAATGCAGGGCGAAATCGAGGTTTTCAGCCCTGCAATTAACTCTAAATTAACTTCACCCAATAGACCGGGAACTACATTTATTATTTGGTTACCGGAAGTTGAGAATTAGTCATTTGTCATTTGTCATTCACCAATGCCCAATGTCAATAACTATCTAAGTGAAACCAACAAGTTTTGATTGATTGTCATTTGTAAATCGGTATCTGGGTCAATTGCTATTAAGTCAACACTATTTCTACCGAAGAATAGACCAATCAACGCCCCGATACCAGCACCACCCAAAACTTCTTCTGTGGCAATGGCGCGATCGCCTGTGACGGCAGATACCGCAGCGGCGGCTCCTGCACCCAACACGGTATTCTGAATGATTGATCCAGTACTAGTACCCTTTTTAACGGTTTCAGTCTTAGTAATCACTTCAGAACTTGCGTTAAGTTGATATTCTTGACCTGTGGTCAAAACCAGTTTTTCAGCAACGAATTGAGAACCGCCTGTAGCAGGTTTGAGTTGGCCAATAACTTGGCTACCAGCAGGAATCACTACAGATCCTTCTTGGGTAACCACGCTTTGGGATACTGTCAGTGTCAAAGGTGCTGTTTCGTCCTTGGTGACCAGAATTTTTTCTGCCTTGTCATACTTGACAGGGATAGCAGTTCCTTGAGGAATTGTCACAGCTACAGGTGTTGGGGTCGTAGTCCCAAGAGCTACGATGTAGGGTGAGTTAATTGCTGAGGCTTGATTAGAACTAACCAATGCTTGGTAAATAAAAGCTGCTACTTGGGCACGAGTGGCGGTTGCAGTTGGATTCAGGAACTTCACATTAGGATAGTTCACCACAATTTGCTTCTCAGTCGCTGCTGCAATCGGGCTACGGGCGTAGCTAGCAATGTTAGAGGCATCGTTGAAGTATTGCAGAGTGCTTTCGGTATTACCGCTGGGACTATATTCCAGACCATTAGCGAGGGAAACTAAAACCTGTTGGCGGGGAATAGCTTGGTTAGGCTCAAAGCGATTGCCGGGATATCCTGATAAAAAACCAATGGTATAAGCTTGCTGAATGGCGCTAAGTAAGTCGGCACGAAAAAACCAAACTATGTAAAGATAAATAAATACGGAGAA